>DASSMN010000400.1:0-8346 GCA_035688885.1 Gemmatimonadales bacterium | reverse complement strand
TCCAGGGTGATCGTCGGCACCCTGATGACCGGACCTTGGGCAAGCCGCTGTTCAAGGTTGTCATACTTCATCTCACCTTCGGCCAGTCCGAGCCGCCAGCGATAGTTGTGGATGACGATGGCGACGTGGTCGGAGTTGTTGAAGGACGCCGCGCTGCGATCGAACGTGGCATCGTCGAAGGACCATCTCGGTGACGCGAGCTGCCAGATGAGCTTTGCAAAGTCACGCCGATACTTGTCGTAGCCGGCCCGACCACGCTCCGTGGCAAAGTAGAACTGGTACCACCATTCGAGCTCGGCCCTTGGCGGCAGGGGCAGCTTGCCCGCGTCCCGGCTACCGATCAAGTAGCCGCTCACCGAGACGAGCGCCTTGCAGCGCTCGGGCCAGAGCGCCGCGACGATGTCGGCGGTCCTCGCGCCCCAATCAAAGCCGGCGAGGGTTGCCGCCTCGATCTTGAGCGCGTCCATCAAGGCGATGAGGTCTACCGCGAGCGCCGCTGGCTGGCCATTGCGGAAGGTGGCGGTTGAACGAAAGCGGGTCGGGCCATAGCCGCGCAGATACGGGACGATCACCCGGTAGCCCGCCGATGCCAGTATCGGAGCGACATCGACGTAGCTGTGGATGTCGTAGGGCCAGCCGTGCAGGAGAATGGCTGGCCGGCCATCGGCGGGGCCGGCTTCGGCGTAGCCGATATTCAGAACACCGGCGTCGATGTGCTTCAGAGGGCCGAAGGTGTTCGCTCCGCGCGTGCCGGTCGGAGATGGCGTCTGCGCTTGCGCTTCCGGGGGGCCGATCATGGCGAGCTCGGCCGCAGCGATGGTCAGGGCAGCGGCGCCGAGAAAGCGACGGCGCTCCTGGTTGAGTCCTTGTTCGGGCATGTGGATTCTCCCGGGTGAGTGTACAGGCACCGTCAATGTGATCGCCATGGGAAGCGGCCTAGATCTCGGCGTAGAGCTCCAGGACGTTTCCTTCCGGGTCGCGGAAGAAGAGCGCGCGATGCCGCCAGCCCGGAATATCTCGTGGCGGGCTCAAGATGGTCACGCCCTTGGATCGCAACGCCTCATGGCAGGCATCGATCATGTGTGGCGGGACCCGGAAGGCGATCTGGACGGCAGCCGAACCGGGGGCGATCGGGCCATCATCCCACGCGAGCCCTGGGCCACGCGGCCTCAGCGTGAGCAGCGTCGAGCCGACCTGAAAGCTCACCCAGCGCTCGCTGTCATGGGCGAGGGGAAAGCCCATGACGTCGAGATAGAATGCCCTGGCCTCGCGCAGGTTCGAACATAGCAGAATGGTGTGGTCGAGATTGCGTATGTCACCCAGACTCATGAAGGTCCCGTTCTTGAGGCCGCGCTACCGCGGCGGCCGCCGCGCGAGCGCGTCGTGGAGGTGGATGGTCGAGCGCGCCGCCATGCTCAAATAGTCTCCATCCTGCTCCGAGATGAAAAGGGGTTTGTGAGAGTCCGTTCCGCGCCGACCATTGACAGCGGGGGTGTGCCGGCCTAGCCTGCCGCTCAGCCGGGCGGCCGTCGTGGGCGCGCGAGGGTACGGAAAGGAGAAGCCAGATGGAGATGCAGGGGCCGGTCGTCGAGACGCGGCGAGGTCGCGTGCGGGGTACGGTGGAGGGGGACGTCCGGGCATTCCGCGGCATCCCGTTCGCGAAGCCTCCCGTCGGGCCGCGGCGGTTCGGGGCGCCCGAGGCGCCGGACCCCTGGCGCGACGTGCGTGACGCCACGCGCTTCGGGCCCGCCTCCCACCAGGCCAGCCGCCCGCTGGCGCCGATCCTCGGCATCCTGGTCGACGAGGAGAGCGAGGATTGCCTCACCCTCAACGTGTGGACTCCCGAACCCGGCGATGGCGGCCGGCGGCCGGTCATGGTGTGGATCCATGGGGGCGCCTGGGTCATCGGGTCGGGATCGGAGCGGACGTACGATGCCTCCCACCTCGCGCGGCGCGGCGACGTCGTGGTGGTCACCATCAACTACCGCCTGGGGCCCTTCGGGTTCCTCCGGACCCGGGAGCTCGGGGGCGGGCTCGACGCCACCGGCAACGAGGCGATGCTGGACCAGGTGGCAGCCCTCGAGTGGGTCCGGGACGAGATCGCGGCGTTCGGCGGCGACCCCGGTAACGTCACCGTCTTCGGCGAGTCCGCCGGCTCGGTGAACATCGCGTGCCTGCTCACCATGCCGCGAGCCCGCGGCCTCTTTCACCGCGCCGTTCTCCAGAGCGGGTCGCTCAACCTGACGCGTCCGCCGTCGGTGGCCCTCGATGCCGCCCGGCAGGTCCTGGCGGAGCTGGGCATCGCTCCGGAGCACGCTCACCGGCTGCGCGACGTGTCGGCGAAGGACCTGATGGCCGCGGCGAACGCCGTCGCCGGGCGCTCGGTGATCCCGCCGTTCTCGCCGGTGGCCGACGGCGAGCTGATTCCGACCCGTCCGTTCGCGGCCGTCGCCGAGGGATCGGCCCGAGGCGTCCCCCTGATCGTGGGGACCAACCTGGAAGAGATGAACCTCTACCGCTTCCTCGACCCCTCGCTGGAGCGGCTGGACGAGGCGGCCCTCCTCCAGCGCTGCGGCCTGCTGTTTCCCGGCACCGGACCAGACGGGCGCTCCCACGCGGAGCGCGCGGTGGAGACCTACCGCGCGGCCCGGCGGGCGCGGGGCGAGGACGCCTCGGCCGTCGAGACCTGGCTCGCCATCTCCACCGACCACGTCTTCCGTGCCGGCGCCCTCAAGCTCGCCGCGCTCCACGCCCGTCATACCCCCGATGTCTTCGTCTACCAGTTCGGGTGGAAGGGGACCGAGCCCGGCCGGCCGCAGGGCGCCGTGCACGCTCTCGATCTGCCGTTCGTGTTCGGCACGCTGGCGACGTCGGAGATCGGGGCGATCGCCGGCCGCACCCCGGCGGCCCAGACCCTCTCCGCGCAGATGCAGGACGCCTGGCTCGCCTTCGCCCGGAGCGGCCGGCCCCGCGCCCCCGGGCTTCCGGAATGGCCGGCTTACGCCCCGCCCCGCCGGGCCACCATGGTCCTCGCGGATCCGCCCCGGGTCGTCGACGCGCCCCAGGAGCCGGAGCGGGCCGTGTGGGACGCGTTCCTCGGCTGACGCGCTCCCGGCTCCTCTTGACGCCGGGGCCGTCCGCAGTGTATCGAGGGTGGGCAATGATCCTCATCCCGCGCTGCACCCCAGGAAGACAGGAGATACCATGAAGACGCAGCTCCTAGCCGCGCTGTTCGCGCTCTCGATCGCCACGCCGGCGCTGGCCGCCGTCAAGGAAGAGCCGGTCACCTACAAGGACGGCGAGACCACCATGAAGGGCGTCGTCGTGTACGACACCGCCAAGGCCGGCAAGCGTCCCGGCATCGTCATGGTGCACGAATGGTGGGGCATCACGAAGCACGTGCACAACGAGGCGCGCGCATTCGCCCGCCAGGGCTACACTGTCTTCATCGCCGACATGTACGGCGATGCCAAGACGGCGGACAACCCGAAGGACGCCGGGGCGCTGTCGAGCTCGGTCATGAAGAATCCGCAGACCATGGAATCGCGCTTCAACGCCGCCCGCGAGCAGCTCGCCAAGCAGCCGAGCGTCGACCCCACGCGCATCGGCGCGGTCGGCTACTGCTTCGGCGGCGCGGTGGTGCTCAACATGGCGCGCGCCGGGGCCGATCTGGCGGGCGTCGCCGGCTTCCACGCCACCCTGGGCCTCAACACCCCGGCGCCCGCGCCGGGGACGGTGAAGGCCAAGATCCTGGTCCTCAACGGCGCCGACGATCCCTTCGTGAAGAAGGAGCAGTACGTGACGTTCAAGAGCGAGCTGGACGCGGCGAAGGCCGACTACAAGGTGATCGAGTATCCCGGCGCGGTGCACGCGTTCACGAACCCCGAGGCGACGGCCCTCGGCGAGAAGTTCAAGCTCCCGCTGCGCTATGACGCGAAGGCGAACGAGGAAGCCAACGCCGAGGCGTCGAAGTTCTTCGCCGAGGTCTTCAAGAAGTAGGCCCTATCGCTTCTCGATGGTGCGGATCACCGCCGTGTAGTAGGCGTCGCTCCAGCCCGCGGCGGCGGTGGCCTCGAGCAGCCGTCGCGTCGTGGCCGCCTGCTCGAGCGTGACACCCGCGGACTCGGCCAGCTGGATGGCGTAGGACAGGTCCTTCAGGATGTACCGCGTGGGGAAGGCGCCCTCCGTGGGGTGATGGTCGGGCAGGAGCGACTTCATCCCGTGGTTGCGAAGGACGAAGCTGTCCGCGGACCCCTTGGTGAGCGTCTCGAACAGCACGCGCGGCTCCACTGCGCCGGAGGCGCGCGCCACCGCGAGGGCCTCGGCGAGGGCGACCACCGTCTGGGCGACCACCATGTTGTTCATGAGCTTGACCGCCTGGCCCGCGCCCACGCCTCCGCAGTGGGTCACCTCCGAGCCCATGCACCCGAGGAGCGGGCGGAGCCGGGTGAAGAGCGCCGGCTCCCCGCCCACCATGATGCTGAGCGTGCCGTCGCGGGCGGCCTGGGCGGTGCGCGCGATTGGCGCGTCGGCGAAGGCGGCGCCGCGCGCGCCGAAGGCGTGATGGAGCTCCCGCGCGAGCGCCACCGGGCAGGTGCTCATGTCGACCACCGTCTGGCCCGGCTCCACGAGGGCGGCGAGGCCTCCGCCGGCGCCGAGGCAGACCGCGCGCACCTGGGGCTCTCCCGGCAGGCACAGGAACACGATCTCCGCGCGGCGCGCCACCTCGGCCACCGAGGCCGCGGCCTGCACGCCGTCGGCCGCCAGCGCGGCGAGCGGCGCCGGGCGCTCGTCGAAGGCCACCATCGTGGCCCCCGACTTTCTCGCCAGGTTTCGACACATCGCCTCGCCCATGACCCCGAGCCCGACGAATCCGAGCACGCCTGTCCTCGCCATGCCTGCCTCCCGGTGTCCCGATGTCTCCTGTTCGCGCCGCGGCGGGCGCGTCACGCGCTCAGGAAGGCCAGCAGGTCGGTGTTGATGCTAGCGGCCTCGGTCGTGGGCATCCCGTGCGGATAGCCCTTGTAGGTCTTCAGCGTGCCCTTCCTCAGCAACTTGGCCGACAGGGGTGCCGAATCGGCATAGGGCACGATCTGGTCGTCATCGCCATGCATCACCAGGACCGGCAGCGTGATCTTCTTCAGGTCTTCGGTGAAGTCGGTCTGGGAGAAGGCGACGATCCCGTCATAGTGTGCCTTGGCGCCTCCCATCATCGCCTGGCGCCACCAGTTCCAGATCACCTCCTGAGCGGGTTTCGCCCCGGGCCGGTTGTACCCGTAGAACGGTCCAGCCGGCAGATCGTGGTAGAACCGGGCCCGACTGGCGGCGAGCTGCGCCTGAAGGTCGTCGAAGACCTCCTTCGGGAGCCCGCCCGGATTGGCCGCCGTCTTCACCATCAGCGGTGGCACCGCGCTCATGATCGCCGCCTTGGCCACCCGGCTCTCGCCGTGGCGCGCGAGGTAGCGCACCTTCGCCGCCGCCGGTCGAGTGGCCGATATGCACCGCTCCTATGAGGTCGAGATGGGCGGTAAGGGCCGCGAGATCGTTGGCGTAGTGATCCATGTCATGGCCGCCGCCGGTCTGGGTGGAGCGGCCGTGGCCGCGCCGGTCGTGGGCGATGACGCGATAGCCGTGTGCGAGGAAGAACAGCATCTGCGTGTCCCAGTCGTCCGCCGACAGCGGCCAGCCGTGGCTGAACACGATGGGCTGCCCCCGGCCCCAGTCCTTGTAGAAGATCTCGACGCCGTCCTTGGTGGTGATCGTGGGCATGCGTGACTCCTTCTGCCGTGAGTGGGTTGCCCGACCGCGGGCGGGTCCGGCCTCGCGCGCGTGCAATAGTACACCTTGTCGGGGCCGGCGTCCGGCGGCCTCCCGCGCCGTCGGCGCGATCCACGTTGACGATGTGGCGGGCGTTGCATAACATCTCCGGACGCGTGATATGAGCTTCGACCCGATCGCGACGCCCACCGTCAAGCTTGCCGGCCACCGCGAGCCGCAGTTCGTGTTCCCCGAGGAGAGCGAGAGCGCCCGCGAGAAGCTGACTCGCTTCCGGGCGCGGACCGGCCGGACCGGCCCGAACGTCCTCGTCATCCTGATGGACGACGTCGGCTGGGGCGACTTCGGTTGCTACGGGGGCGGCGTGGCGGTCGGCGCGCCGACCCCGAACATCGACCGGCTGGCGCGGCGTGGCCTCCTGCTGACCTCCTGCTACTCGCAGCCGTCGTGCACTCCCAGCCGAGCCTCGCTCATGACCGGCCGGCTGCCCATGCGTCACGGTCTGCACCGGCCGCCGATGTACGGCGAGCCGGGCGGCCTCCAGGGCGAGACCACGCTGGCCATGCTGCTCTCGGCCCAGGGCTACGTCACGCAGGCGGTGGGCAAGTGGCACCTCGGGGAGAATGTCGAGTCGCAGCCGCAGCACGTCGGCTTCGACGACTTCTATGGCTTCCTTTCCGTCTCGGACATGTACACGGAGTGGCGGGACCCCCACTTCTTTCCCGAGATGGTCTACTCCGAGGCCCGCACGGAGTGGGTCAAGAACATGCCCTTCAACCGGTGCTTCGTCCACGCGACCCGGGGCGGCGACCCCGAGAACGTGGAGGAGGTCACGATCCCGGTGCTCTCACGTCTCGACGACATGTGGGCGGCCTACTCGGAAGCGTTCCTGCGGCGAATGGGCGGCCAGGCGCGGCCGTGGCTCCTCTACCACTGCACGCGCGGCGCGCATTTCGACAACTACCCGCTCGAGCGCTTCCTGGGCACCTCGCCGGCGAAGCACCCGTACAAGGACACGCTGCTGGAGCTGGACGACATCGTGGGCCGGCTCTGGCGGGTGCTCGAGGAGACCGGCCAGGCCGACCGCACTCTCATCTTCATCTCCTCCGACAACGGCCCCCACATGGAGAACTGGCCGGACGCCGCCTACACCCCGTTCCGCTGCGCCAAGGGCTCGACGTGGGAGGGCGGGGTGCGCGTGCCGGGCATCCTGGTGTGGCCGGGCATGATCGAGGCGGAGCGCGCGAGCGACGGTCTCTTCGACTTCACCGATCTCCTGCCGACGACCCTCGCTCTCGCCGGCGCCGCGGATGGCCTACCGTCCGACCGCTTCATCGACGGCGTGGACCAGTCGTCGTTCCTGCTGGCTCCCGACGGGCGCTCGAACCGGAAGTACGTCTACTACTGGCTCCTGCGCAAGCTGTCCGCGATCCGCGTCGGCGAGTACAAGTGGATGCTCGTGTCCACGAGCGACGACGACGCCGACGTCCACGGTCCCGGCGGCTTCACCGGGGTGACCCAGCAGTACACCTATCCGCGGCTCTACAATCTCTACCTCGACCCGAAGGAGACCCGCAGCTACCTCACCCGGAAGCTGGCGTACAACGAGGCCTTCCTCGAAGGCATGCGCAACCACCTCGCCACCTTCCGCGCGTACCCGCCCAAGCAGGCGATGGGGCTGAACCTCCGCTCCTAGCCGCTGATCTCCTCTTGCGCTGGCCGGGTCAAGAAGGGGCAGCCGCCCCGGCGGCGAGCCTCTCGCGCACCCAGGTGATGTGCTCGCGCAGCACGTAGAGCTGGTCGGCGATCGAGCCCGGCATCTTGGCCGTGATGACGGTCCGCTCGATCTCGTCGAGCCGCTTGAGCAGCTCGGCGCGCTCCTCGGGGCCCGGCTGCGCCAGGGCGGCGCGCTCGAGGGCCATCAGTTCCCCGTAACGGCGGTAGATGCGGTTCTTGACGCGCCAGCCGTAGATGGTGGGCACCAGTCGCATGCCGGGGATCAGCACCACGATGATCGGCACCAGGATGACCGCCGCGCGATCCACCAGGCTCGCGAGCCAGAACGGCAGGTAGCGATAGACGAAGCCCTTGCCCGACTTGTAGTAGCGGCCCGCGTCGGCACTGATGCGGTACTCGTGCTCGAGGGGAGTGGGAAACTCGCCCGCACGCTGGATGAGGGTCGCGCCGCCGTGCACCTCTCGGGCGGCCTCGATCAGCAGGTCGGACAGCGCCGGGTGCAGGTCGGGTCGCGCGATGAGCTCGACGGTGGGCGCGAGCAGCAGGAGAGTCCGCGGCGGCAGGTTGCTGCCGAGGTCGAGCGCTCCGGGAGGCAGATCGATCTTGCTCAGATAGCGGAAGCGGCGCACGTACGCGTCGGCCTGCGTGAAGTTGAAGAGGCGGACGCGAGGCGTGTGCAGCAGCTCGCGGATGGTGGCGGGGGAGGCGGAATCGCCGGTGAGAAACGCGGCGTCGATCTCGTGCTTGACCAGCGCCTGCGCCGCCGCCTGGCCACCCAGATCCAGGAGCCTCGTTGGCCCTTTCGGCTCGATCCCGTTCGCCTTCAGCAGGGTC
>DASSMN010000393.1:0-2313 GCA_035688885.1 Gemmatimonadales bacterium | reverse complement strand
CCACCAGCCCCCGCAGCCGGCCGCCCGTGGCGCGCGCCTCGGCGAGGAAGGGAGCCGCGTCGGCGCCCAGCAGCCCGGTGAGGTCGCGCAGCTCCAGCTCGTAGCGGAGGTCGGGCTTGTCGATGCCGTAGCGCTCCATGGAATCCCGCCAGGCGAGGCGCGGGAACGGCCGCGCCACCTCGACGCCGCCCTCGTCCCACAGGTCCACCAGGATCCGCTCGACCACTCCCTGAATGTCCTCGGCCGAGATGAACGAGGCCTCGACGTCGATCTGCGTAAACTCGGGCTGGCGGTCGGCGCGCAGGTCCTCGTCGCGAAAGCAGCGGGCGATCTGGAAATAGCGATCGTAGCCGGCCACCATGAGCAGCTGCTTGTAGATCTGCGGCGACTGCGGCAAGGCGTAGAACTCGCCCGGGTGCACCCGGCTCGGCACCAGATAGTCGCGCGCGCCTTCCGGCGTCGGCTTGGTGAGGATCGGGGTCTCGATCTCGAGGAAATCGAGCTCGCTCAGGGTGCGCCGCGCGCGCTGGAGCAGGCGATGGCGCAGGATGAGGTTCCGTTGGAGCTCCGGCCGCCGCAGGTCCAGCACCCGATGCTTGAGCCGGAGCTCCTCGGCGGGAAGGTCTTCCTTTTCCTTCCGCGCCACCGGGATGGCGGGCGTCTGCGCCGGCCCCACCACCTCGAGCTCGGTCACGTGCACCTCGACCTCACGAGTGGCGAGGTCGACGTCGCGCGACGCCTCGGGGCGGAGCGCCACCGTGCCGCTCACCAGGATGACGGCCTCGGTGCCCGCCGACGCGGCGCGTTCCATGACCTCGGGCGAGGTCCAGGCCGGGTTGCAGGACAGCTGGACCAGGCCGGCCCGATCTCGCAGGTCGATGAAGACCAGGCCGCCGAGGTCCCGCCGCCGGTGCACCCACCCGCCCAGCCGCACGGCCTGCCCCACCTGCGCGCGGCTCAGCTCGCCCGCGCGATGGGTGCGGAGCGCGGTGGCGCTCACGCCGGCCGCCGGTCGTGACATGGCAACCTGATCAACGCGCTTCGGCGTCGAGGATGATGTTGTAGAAGGCATCGGCGGTGGTGGCCTCGAGCAGTTGCTGGCGCACCGCGTCGCGGCGAACCAGCCGGGCGATCCGGCTCAGGATCTTGACGTGCAGGCCCGCCGACGACTCGGGTCCCACGATGAGGAAGAACAGCCGCACCGGCTCCCCGTCGATGGCGTCGAACGGCACCGGCTGGGCGCTCACGCCCGCAACCATCGTGAGCTCGCGGACCGCCCCGCAGCGGCCGTGCGGAATGGCCACGCCGAAGCCGATCCCGGTGCTCTGGACCGACTCCCGTTCCATCACCGCCGTGAGAACCTCGTCGGGGCTGGCGCCGGCCACACCAGCGAGCTTGTGGGTCAGGGCGGCAATCGCCGCCTGCCGGTCGGCGACCTGCAGCGGCACCACGACCCGGTCCGGCGCAAGCAACTCGGTCAGGAGCACGTCGCGGTAGCCAGGCGGTGCATTCGACAAACGTAACCGACGCCCGAAGGGGTCGCAATGCGAGGAATGGAAGGGATTTAGCCGCCCGGCTTAAGCTATCCGATTACATTGCAACACGATGCCGACCAGCTCCCCGACCCCGTCCTCCCCGGTCGACCTGCTCGATCGCACCCCGGCGGCCGCCCGCGATCACCTGGCCGGCTGGGTGGCGAGCCGCGGCCTGCCCGGGTACCGAGTCAACCAGATCATGCGCCGCCTGTGGCAGGCGCCGGTCGGCTCGTGGGCCGAGGCGACCGAGCTTCCGCTTCCGCTCCGGGGCGAGCTCGACACCGCGTTCCCGCTCCGGCGGCTCGAGCTCGAAGTCGAGCAGCGCTCGGCCGACGGCACCCACAAGTATCTGTGGCGACTGGACGACGGCGAGGCAATCGAATCGGTGCTGATCCCATCCGGATCGCGCCGAACGCTCTGCATCTCGTCGCAGGCCGGCTGCGCACTGCGGTGCTCGTTCTGCGCCACGGGTCGGATGGGATTCCGCCGGAACCTCTCCGCCTTCGAGATCGCGGCGCAGGTGCGCGAGATCGCGCTCCGGCATCCCGCCGACCTCCCGACCAACGTCGTGTTCATGGGCATGGGCGAGCCACTGCTCAACTGGCCGGCGGTGGACACGGCGCTGACCATCCTCAATGCGCCGGACGGCTTCGGCATCGGCGCGCGGCACATCACCGTGTCCACCGTGGGCATCCTGCCCGGCCTCCAGGCCTTCGCGCGGCGCCCGGAACAGTTCCGGCTGGCCATCTCGCTGCATGCGCCGACGTCGGCGCAGCGG
>DASSMN010000439.1:0-3724 GCA_035688885.1 Gemmatimonadales bacterium | reverse complement strand
GTTCGCCCGCTACGCCGAGGTGGGGCCGGAACAGAGCCGGGCGGACGCGGAGTCCACGCTGCGGCAGAACGTGGCTCGGCTCATTACCGATTGGAGCCTGGAGGATCCGAACCCCGGCGCCTACACCTCGGTGCTTGATGGGATGGTGCGGCACTCACCGGCATTCCCTGCCCCAGCCGACGCGGAAGAGCTCGCGTGTGAGCCCGAGCTGGTACTCCAGCTCGCCATCGAGACCGATTGCCGGGGGCCGCGGGTCGACGCTGCCCTGGAAAGCATGATCGAGCGGCGCCGCGTGACGACGCTCGTGGACCTGCTTCGCGCCGCGCCGGCGCACGCCAGCGGCACCGCGGATTTGCTGTGGGGTCATCTGGCGACGCCCGCTCGCCTGCGCGCCCAGCTGGCCGAAGAGCGACCGGACTTCCTTGCGGTCGAGGGTTTGGTGGCCCGCCTCGGGCGCAGCGCGACCGAGCCCCTGCTGGACCTGCTCGAGCGCGCCCCCACCAGCTCGGTTCGAGGTCGCACGCTGCGGCTGCTCGTGGGCATCGGCCCTTCGGTGGCGCCTGCCGCGGCCGCCAGGCTCAAGGATGCCCCCTGGTACGTGCAGCGCAATCTGCTGATGCTGATCCGCATGCTTCGTACCTGGCCGTCGGACTTCTCTGCGGTGACCTACGCGCGTCATCCGGAGCCGAGGCTCCGGCGCGAGGCCTACAAGCTGCTCCTCGATTTCCCGCAGTTGCGCGCGTCGGCCATCGTGCACGGACTTGAGGATGCGAGTGGCGATGTGGTCACCTTGGTCCTTCGGGCTGCCGTCGAAGACTGTCCGCGGGAGGCACTGCGGTCGCTCGAGCGCATCACCGAGGACTGGCGCCGCCCCGGGGAGCAGCGCGCCCTGGCCGTGCGGGCGCTGGCCCGCGGCAGCGGCCCCCAGGCCCTGGGCCGCCTGGTGCAGCTCTCGGGCGCGCGCCGATCGTTCCTCGGCTGGACCCTCGACGCGCGGGGCCCGGTGGCACTGGCGGCCGTAAGCGCGCTGGCGCGGCACTTCGCCGCTCACCCGCAGGTGGCGGGGCTGCTCAGGGCGGCGCGCGATCACGCCGATCCGGAGATTCGTCTTGCCGCCCGGTTGCGCTCCGCATGAGTGAGGCCGCCCGGTTCCTGACCTCGCTCTCCACGGCGCTCTCTACCCTCGCGCTGTACCACGACGGGCATCCGGCGGTGCAGCGCAGCATGGACCTCGCCTACCGCCATCTCACCGACCTGCAGGCGGCCCGCGGGCCGGTGACCTTCACATTCCTGCCCGAGGAGGTCCTGTTCGGCCGGGAACTGGTGCCGGAGCTCGAGCGATGGGAGTGGAGCAGCCGCTTGGCCAAAGGCGGAGTCGAGCGCATCGAGATCGACGGCGCCGTCGCTCAGCCGCAGCTCGAGCGCTTCGTCGCGCATCTGGCGGCCGTGCTCGGACTGCAGGGGGAAGCCCGTGCCGACCTGTGGCAGGACGGTCCCGAGGGCATCCGGTTTGGCCGCGTCCGCCTCGACCCGGGCGATCGGGAGATTAACCCCGCGCCCTCGCTGCCGGTAGCCACGCTCGCGTATTCCCTGCGCGAAGAGCGCGAGGCCGTGACCTGGGTCCACCAGGAGGTGAGCGCCGGCCATTCGATTCCGCTGCTCGAGGCCTACGGTGTGGTGCGCTCGTTGTCCCTCGCCATGCACGGCGGACAGGCCATGATGCTGCCGCTGCTCCAGCTCAAGGAATTCGACCAGTACACCACCACCCACTCGATGAACGTCGCCGTCCTGTCGATGGCGCTGGGCGAGTTCCTGGGATCACCGCCCGCCGCCGTGCGGGCCTTCGGGCTGGCCGGCCTGCTCCACGACCTGGGCAAGGTGAAGATTCCGCGGGAGATCCTCATCAAGCCCGGCAAGCTCACGCCCCAGGAGCGGGCGATCGTGGAGGCACACCCGGCGGACGGGGCAAGACTGATTCTGGAGGGGAGCACACCGCTCGATCTGGCCGCGGTGGTGGCCTACGAGCACCACCGCTACCACGATGGCGGGGGATATCCGCACGTGCACTACCATCGCGGCGCCCACCAGGCCAGCCGGCTGGTCCACGTGTGCGACGTGTACGATGCGCTCCGCACCAGGCGCCCGTACCGTGATGCCTGGTCCTCGACCGAGGCCCTGACCTACATCCAGGGCCGCTCCGGGTCCGAGTTCGACCCGGCGATGGTGGCGGGGTTCGTCGAGATGATGCGCCAGTGGGATGAGCGCATCTCGCTTCAGGAGAGCGCGTGAGCGCGCGGTGGAGACGAGCGAGCCGCCCGGATTCGGGCTTCGCTAGCCCGCCGCTTGCCGGCTGGTCCGCGGCGATCCCGCACGGCGGCGAGCAACGATATCCCGGACGATCAGCTCGCCGTGGCCCCGCGCGTTCTCGATGAAGAGACGGTTGGCGTCGTTGCCGCTGGCGATCACCCCGGCCAGGTAGACTCCGTCGACCGGCGTCGCCATGGTCCGCTCGTCGTGGGCGGGCACGCCGGAGGCCGGATCCACCGGCACGCCCAGCTGACGCAGCATGCTCGTGTCGGCGTGGTAGCCGGTCATGGCCAGCACGGCGTCGCAGGGGAGGCGCTCCCGCGCCCCCGACTCGCTCTCCAGCTCGACATCGGTCGGGGTCACGGCCCGCACCCGAGTCCGCCAGCGGACGGCGATGCTGCCTTCCTTGACCCGGTTGGTGATGTCCGGCAGGACCCACGCCTTGACCGTGCGGTCGAAGCCTTCGCCGAAGTGCACCAGGGTCACAGTGGCGCCGGCCCTCCAGCACTCGAGCGCCGCGTCCACGCTGCTGTTCCCCGCCCCGATGACCACGACCCGCCGATGCCAGAACGGGTGGCCCTCGAGGAAGTAATGATGGACGTGCGGCAGGTCTTCCCCGGGGATGTCGAGGTAGTTCGGATTGTCGTAGTACCCGGTGGCGAACACGACGTTGGCGGCGCGGTACCGCTTGGTGTCGTGCGCGCGGGCCACGTCGAGGACGTAGCCGCCATCGCGCTCGCGGCGGACGTCTACCACATCCTCGCCGGGCCGGATGTCGAGCCGATAATGCTCGGCCACGCGCCGGTAGTAGATCAGCCCGTCGGCGCGGGTGGGTTTCTCGTGGCTGGCGATGAACGGGATCCCGCCGATCTCGATCCGTTCCGGCGTGGAGAAGAACGTCATCTGCAGGGGATACCGCTCGATGGTCGACACGATGGTCCGTCGATCCAGCACGACGCACGGCAGGCCGGCCTGAGTGGCGGCAATGGCCACCGCCAGCCCGCACGGACCGGCGCCGACGACGATCAGCTCGGTGGGCTCGCTCATACCTCGATGATCTGGTCGCGGCGGGTGCCGACGCTCACATACCGGACCGGCGCACCCGAGAGCTCCTGCAGCCGGTCGAGGTAGGCGCGGGCCGCCGAGGGAAGCTCGGCCAGCTTGCGCGCGCCGCCCGTCGGCTCCTGCCAGCCCGGCAGCACCTCGTATACCGGCTGCACCCGAGCCAGCGCATCGGCCATCGCGGGGACCTCCTCGCACACTTCGCCGTCCAGCCGGTAGGCCGTGCACACCGGAACCTCGGCGAAGCTGTCGAGCACGTCCAGCTTGGTCACCGCCAGGCCGGTCAGCCCGTTCACCCGCACCGCGTATCGGACCACGGTGGCGTCGAACCAGCCACACCGCCTCGGGCGGCCCG
>DASSMN010000493.1:0-12114 GCA_035688885.1 Gemmatimonadales bacterium | reverse complement strand
ACGTGGTCAAGCCTTCCTTTCGGATGACCGCCTCGGTCAGCTGCACCACTTGCTCCGTGCTCCGCGGGTCCAGGGCGGCCGTGTGCTCGTCCAGCAGAAGCAGCTCCGGACGCACCAGCGTGGCCATCAGCAGCGTGAGCGCCTGGCGCTGACCTCCGGAGAGCGCCCCGACCGGCGTGTCCAGGCGATCCTCGAGGCCCAGGCCGAGCTCGCGCACCCGGTCGGCCAGCATGCGGCGGCCCGAGCGGCTCAATGGGTTTCGGAGCACGGCGCGAGGTCGGCCCCGCTTGGCCGCCACCGCGAGATTCTCCGCCACGGTGAGATGCCCGATGCTTCCCGTCGCCGGGTTCTGAAACACCCGGCCGATCAGCGCCGACCGCCGCCACTCGTGCCAATGGGTCACATCCTGGCCGCCCACCCGCACGGTGCCCCGATCGGGGATCAGGCTGCCGGCGATCGCGTTCAGGAGGGTCGATTTGCCCGACCCGTTGGCACCCAGCACCACCACCCAGGACCGGGGCTCCATGACGAGATCCACATCCTGAAGGGCGACCTGCTCGCTCGGTGTGCCGGCGGCGTAGGTATGGCTGAGTCCGAGGGCCTCGAGTGCCGGCGTGCTCACGGTTGCCCCACGGCGCGTCCGAGCCGACGGCGGCTTCGCGCGAGGATGCCGGGAATCACCAGCGCCGCGAGCACGAACACCGCGGTAGAGAGCTTGAGCGCGTCGGCCGGCAGGCCGGCCACCAGCGCCAGCGCCACCAGCAACCGGAACGCGATGGTGCCGAACAGGGTGCCCAGAATCTGACGGCGGAGCGTCGCCCGGCCCAGGAGGCCCTCGCCCAGGACCAGGCACGCCAATCCCGACACGATCTGCCCGATACCCATCGAGACGTTGACGAAGCCCTGGTACTGGGCGAACAGCGCCCCGGCGAGCGCCACGAGTCCGTTGGCCAACAAGAGCCCCAGGGTCACCATGAGACCGGTGTCGATGCCGAGGGCGCGCGAGGCCTGCGCGTTGCCCCCGGCTGCCCGGAGGGCCAGGCCGAGCTCGGTGCGAAGGAACCGGGCCAGAATCCAGATGCTGAACAGCACCCACGCGACGAACACGACGAGCGACGCGAACAGGCCGGCCCGCACGCTGGTGTCTTCGATGGTGATGGCCTCGGGCAGGTGGAGGGTGAACCAGAGCCGCTCGGCGATGCCGGGCAGCGTCTGGAGCGTGCCGAGCGACAGATTCCCGCCGCCCATGATGTACAGCTGGATGGTGTAGAGCGCGGTGGTGACGAGGATGCCGGCGAGCAGGGTATCGATGCCGAGCACCACGTAGATGAGCCCGGTGGTGGCGCCGGCCAGCCATCCGGCGGCGGCGGCAGCCACGGTGGCCAGAATGGGATTGACGCCCTGCGCCAGCAGCGCTCCAGCCACGGCGGCGCCCAGTCCGAACGAGCCGTCGGTGGTGAGGTCCAGCCGGCCCATCACGCGATAGGTGATGAACACGCCCAGCGTGAGCAGCGAGAGCAGGAACCCGATCGACAGCGCGCCGACCAGCAGGTTCACGCGGCCGCCACCCGGGACACCGGCCCGCTCCAGCACAGTCCGCGCCGGAAGGTGCTCTGACCCGCGCCGGCGGCGCCGCGGTCGTCGCCGATCAGGTGGAGCAGCCCGCGCACCTGCTGCTGCGCGAACAGGCGAGTCACCAGTGGCCGAAGGGCGACCGTCCGCTGGGGCACGGGCCGATAGGCGAACACCACCGCGTGGAGGTGAGCGAACAGATCCTCGCGGCCGGCCAGCGGGCGCAGGAACGGGACCAGCACGGGGTCGGGGTTCCGGGCGACGATGCCGGCCACGATCGTCGTGGCGCCCGGGTGGACGGGCTGGGGCGTGGTGCCCAGCCAATCGCGCACACCCTGCAGGTGCAGGTGCAGGCTCGGGGGTTCGACCCCGGGACTCCGGCGGAGCCACGCGCCGACCAGCCCGGTGGTTTCCGCGACCAGGACCATTCCGGCGGTCTGACCGGCCACGCCGTCCAGCGCGACGCGCGCGATCTCACTCAGCGTCACGGGCTCGGCTTCGCTCGCGCTCGAGAACCGGGTGAGCAGCGAGAAGCGCCCGCGGCACACGAAGCCGGACACCAGAAGCGCTTTGGGCGCCCGGCCCCCGAGGCCGACGTCGAAGTCCGGCACCTGCGCGCCGTGGGTGGGCAGGTGGGCCACCGCGCCGTCCGCCGCCACCAACTCCCCCAGCCGCGCCGCCGCCTCCGGGCGTGAAGTGCCGAGGGCACCGAGCCCCAGGCCGAACGAGGTCTCGGGAAACTCGACCTGGTGGTAGTCGTCCGGCTGGATCCAGCCGCGCAGGGCGCTCTCCGGCCGGCCGTACACGCGGCAGGCGAGCTCCGAGCCGGGCAGTCGCGCCGTCACCTGATAGGTGCCCCGTGCGCCCAGCGCCGTCGGCACCCGCCAGTCGTCCCGGCTGTGCTCGAAGGACAACGGCGGAGCCGGCTGGCCGTCGCCGGTGGTCGGGTGCGTAAGCCGTGGCAGCAGGTCGGCCGACGCGAGGGCCTCGCGGGCTTCGGGCGAGGGGTCGGCCACCCGCAGGTCGCCCCGGACCGAGGCCCATTCCTGCTGCGCGTGCTGCAGCGCCAGCGTGCCGGGGGAGCTCAGGTAGGTGACACCGCTCATGTCGAGCAGCACGGACCGGCGGCCGTCCTTGAGCAGGCGCTCTAGGCTGTCGGCGAGCTGGCCGGCGGCCTCGCCATCGAGACGGCCGCTCAGCCGCACGCGGGCCCCGGTCTCCCCCTCGAGTATGGTGGCGATGTTCATCGCGCTGGGGCCGGCCTTCCGGTCAGGGTACGGCCGCCCGGAACGACGGCGCGCCGCTTGGGTCCGCATCTTAACCGGCCCCGGCGTCCCCGGAAACCGGCCTCGGGCGGCCCCGTAGAGAGATCAACTCTCTCCGTGAGCGCCTATGCTGCGTCCTCGACCGCTGGCCGTCGCCTGTACCATGCTGGCGGCCACTGTGACCCTCGCCCCCACCCGTTCGTCCGCGCAGGCCCCTCCCCTCGTCCTCCCCAAGCAGAGTCCACGTGCCTCGGTGGGCCAGACCATCGGGCTCACCAGCATCGCGATCACCTACGATCGGCCCGCGGTCAACGGCCGCGAAATCTGGGGCGCGCTGGTTCCCTTCGACACGGTGTGGCGCGCGGGCGCGAACGAAAACACCGTCATCAGCTTCACCTCGCCGGTGCAGATCGGCGGCAAGACGCTGGAGCCCGGCCGATACGGGCTGCACATGATCCCGACCAGGACCGAATGGATCGTGATCTTCAGTCGGGAGGCGAACGCCTGGGGCAGTTTCAGCTACGATCCGGCCGAGGACGCGCTCCGGATCACCACGACCCCGGTGGCGTCCGACATGCACGAGCGCCTGGCGTACACCTTCGACGATCCCACCGACAGCACGGTGCTCGCGACGCTGCGGTGGGAGAAGCTCGCCGTGCCGTTCGCCATCGCGATCGACAGCCGGGCGGTGGTGGTGGACAGCCTCCGGCAGCAGCTCCGAGGCCTGGCGCGATTCTCCTGGCAGCCATGGAGCCAGGCGGCGGCCTGGTGCGCAGCCAACCGTGTCAACCTCGAGGAGGCGGTGACCTGGGCGGATCAGTCGATCGGCTTGAACGAGAACTTCACCAACTTGCGGGTCAAGGCGGCGCTGCTCGAGCAGCGAGGTGACCAGGCGGGCGCCGCCGCGGCCGCGCAGCGCTCCCTCGCGGTGGCCAACGAAGCAGACATGAACACCTACGGCTATCTGCTGATGGGGCAGGGGAAGGTGGATTCCGCGATCGCCATCCTCCGCAAGAATACCAAGGACTATCCCAAGTCGTGGAACACCTATGACAGCCTGGGCGAGGCCTACGCCAGGAAAGGGGACAAGAAGCTGGCGGCGGCGAACTACAACAAGGCCCTTGCCATGGTCCAGAACGATGCGCAGAAGAAGCGCATCGAGGGGGTGCTCGTGGGTTTGAGGTGATTCGAAACGCGTGGGCGGACGGTCAGGTGGCCGGACGGTCGGAAGTGGTTTGACGCGAAGGGGGGCATGCCCCGAGGCATGCCCCCCTTCGACATTCGGTGTGACCGGAGCTCGCCGACGCCGATGCGCTCTGCCGTTGCCCGTCAGCTCTTGTGGCTCAACGAGTATTCGTACGCCGCTACCGCCTTCACCTGATCGTCGGTGAGGGGGGCGCCACCTTTGGGCGGCATGGGCGCCGGGTGCTGCTTGGGCTTGGGAACCCCGTTGGTGATCGTATTGACGATGAACTGGTAGCTGCCATCGCCGTTCAGCCACTGACTGTCGGTGAGGTCCGGCGCGACGGCCGTGCCTTTGGCGTCCTGCCCATGACACGCGCTGCAGGTGCCGCCGCCGACTTGCCCGTGGAAAATGCTGTCGCCGAGGGCGATCTGTTGCGGGGTGCCGTTACCTCCGGCCGAGGGCTGGGCGGCCGCGGCCTTCTTGGAGGTGTCCTGGGCGGCGGCCGCCTTCCTGGTGGTATCCTGGACCGGCGCCGGGGTCGAGGTGTCAGGCGCGGCCGGCGTCTTGGCCATGGGCGTGGGCTTCCTGGTCGACTTCGCCGTCGGGGTCGGCTTGGAGGTCGACTTCGCGGCCTTCGACGTGGACATCGCACCGGTGTCCGGCGTGGTCGTGGCGGTGGGCGCCGCCATCGCGGAATCCCGGGGCGCCGCGGTCGGCGCCATGGCCGTGGTGTCGGCGGGTGCCGCGCCCGTCGCGACCGCGGCCGAGTCCGACTGTCCGGCGCGTTGGCCGCCGCCGCAGGCGGCCAGCACCACGAGGAGCCCTGCCCGACTCAGTCCAGCCATCGCACACCTCCGCGGAACGAAGCCCATAGCCAATCGACATGATGCATCGACTGGATATCGCGCCCGAAGCGGGTCACGGTCCGTGATGCTCCGCACAAATACGCACCGGGTGCTGTGCTCGCGGTCACCTCCGGGGCCGGCCCTCGGCGCTATGCTGCCGGTACTGCAGTGCTGACATTCACTCCGGTCTGGCGGGTTCCGTGCGTCGTGTTCCCCTCCTCCTCACGCTCCTGCCGGTGCTCTTTGCCTGCGAACACGAAGGGCCCCCCGGCGCTCCTGGCGGCGGCACAGTCTCACTGCCCGTCCAGGACGAAGATGCACCCGTTCGCGCGCTGTACCTGTGCGCCAACCGATTCGTGCTCATCAACGCCCACCCGTTTCCCGTGCGGGTCACCTGGCGGGTGCAGGGGACGGAGGAGCAGGGCGAGCAGCTCCTGGCGGGCGCGCCCGATGGCGACCCGGGACTGTTCGAGACCGAGCTGACCGTCCTTCACCAGGGCTCGCTCGAGCTCTACCGCGATGATCGCCTGCTGGCGGTTCGGGCCAACGAGCAGACGCCGTGCGAGCCGACTACCGGGGCCTCATTGGCCGTGGCGTCGAGCGGTACCGCGGGCTCGTGGAGCGCCCCGGCGCCATGGCCCATCGTCGCGATCCATCTGCATCTGCTCCGCACGGGCAAGGTGCTCGCGTGGGGTCGTGACGGCCACCCGTACGTGTACGACGTGGGCACGGGCAGCTTCGCGTCCGCCCCGGTGGGCACGTCCAACATCTTCTGTTCGGGCCACGCCTTCCTGCCCGATGGCCGCCTGCTCGTGGCCGGCGGCCACATCAGCGACAACCACGGCATCGCCGACGGACACCTCTTCAATCCGGCCACGCAGGCGTGGTCCAGCACGGCCAGCATGCGCGACGGCCGCTGGTATCCCACGGTCACCGAGCTGGCGAACGGACAGGTCCTCACCATCGCGGGCAAGAACGAGGACGCCAAGCCGGTCACGGTGCCCGAGGTGTGGAGCAGCGGCAGCTGGCGCGCGCTGACCGGCGCCTCGCGCAGCCTGCCGTATTACCCGCGGCAGTTCCTGGCGCCCAACGGTCGGATCTTCTACGCCGGCGAGCTCAAGACGACGAGCTACCTCAATACGGCCGGCTCGGGCAGCTGGAGCACGGTGGGCGATCGGCGGTACGGCGTGAGGGACTACGGCGCGGCGGTGATGTACCTCCCGGGCAAGATCCTCTATGCCGGCGGCGGGCGGACCACCGCCACCGCGGAGACCATCGATCTCAACCAGGCGTCCCCCTCGTGGAAGTGGACCGGCTCGATGGCCTATCCGCGCCGGCACCTCAACGCCACCATGCTTCCGACCGGCGAAGTGCTGGTGACCAGCGGCACGCGCGCCACGAGCTTCGACGACCCCAGCCTGGCCGTGCACGTGGCGGAGATCTGGAACCCCGCCACGGGGGCGTGGCGCAAGGTGGCGAGCAACAGCGTCAATCGGTCCTACCATTCGACGTCGCTGCTCCTGCCCGACGGTCGGGTGCTGCACGCCGGAAGCGGCGGCGCCACCTTCCCCGACGGCTCGCCCGAGCCCGACCAGAAGAACGCCGAGCTTTACTCGCCGCCGTACCTGTTTGCCGGAGCCAGGCCCACGATCTCGACCGCGCCGGGCTCGGTTGCCTACGGCTCCACGTTCAGCGTGAGCACGGCCAGCGCAAGCAGCATCGGAAAGGTCAGCTTCATCGCCCTCGGCTCGGTGACGCACGCCTTCGACATGAATCAGCGGTTCCTGTGGCTCACGTTCAGCAGGACCTCGGGAGGTCTCTCGGTGCAGGCGCCCGCGAGCCGCAACACCGCGCCGCCGGGCTACTACATGCTGTTCATCCTCAACTCCAACGGCGTGCCGTCCAAGGCCAAGATCGTGAAGCTCGGCTAGCGCGTGCGGCGGGGTTTCCGTCCCGCCGCAATGTCGTCCATGGTGCGGCCGGTGGCGGCGGAGGTCTGATACTCCTCGACGACCTCGCTGCCCGGCTCCGCGAACTCGTCGCGGTGCTTGATCAGGAGCCATTGAGCGCGCTTGGGATCGCCGCGGCGGGTGCGGACCAGGACCCAGGAGCCTTTGAGCCGTTTGCCGTGGAGCACGAATTTGAAGTCGCCGCGGCGGTAGCCGTCCCGGAGCCCGGCTTCGCCGTCGAGATCGTCGCCGCCGTACTCGTAGGTGCCGCGGTCCCAGATCATCACCGTGCCGCCGCCGTATTCCCCCTTGGGGATGGTGCCTTCGAAGGCATTGTATTCGATCGGGTGATCCTCCACCTGCATCGCGAGCCGCTTGACCGCCGGATCGAGGCTCGGTCCCTTGGGCACGGCCCAGCTTTTCATGACGCCGTCCAGCTCGAGCCGCAGATCGAAGTGCAGGTGGCTCGCGGCGTGCTTCTGGATCACGTAGGCCAGTTTCACGGCCCGCTTGCGGCGGCCGCCGCGAGGCTCGGCCGTGCGGGTGAAGTCACGCTTCTTTCGGTATTCGGCCAGGCGCTTGGGCGCCTTCCGCGTCCGGGTCTTCTCGGTCATCCCAACTGCTCCATGGTGCATTGTCTCGGCGCCTTGTCCGGCCGCCAGCGGACGAACCGGGTGCCGTGGCGGAACCGCTCGTTCGAGACGTGATCGTATTCGACCTCGACCACCAGCTTGGGCGCGAGCGGCTCCCATTCGGCGGAGCGCTCGGTGCTCCACCGGCTCGGGCCGCCGGGCGCTCGGCCGGTGAAGCCGGGCGGCTTGCGGAGGCGCTCGAGCTTGTCCCGCAGACCGCCGCGCTCCGTCGCGGGCAGGCTCGAGCAGAAGCCCACGTGGTCGAGCCGCCCCTCCTCGTCGTACAGGCCCAGCAGCAGCGAGCCGATGCCGCCGCCCTTGGAAGCGTAGCGATACCCGCCGACCACGCAGTCGGCCGTTCGCCGGCGCTTCACCTTGACCATGCCGTCGCGCTCGCCCGAGCGGTAGGGCAGGTCGAGCCGTTTGGCGACGACGCCGTCGAGGTCGCCGGTACCGCCGGCCAGCCATCGCTTGGCGGTGCCGACCCGGCGCGAGGCCTGCGACAGCTCGATGTTCCCGGCTTTCGGGAAGTACCGGGCGGCGAAGGCCTCGAGGCGGGCGCGCCGCTCGGCGAGCGACAAGCCCACCAGCGAGCGGCCGCGCTCGTCCACCAGGAAGTCGAATACCACCAACCGAGCGCGGTGGGCCGCCACCAGCGTCCGCACTCGGCTCTCCGCGGGGTGCACCCGGAGCAGCAGCTCGTCGAACGAGAGCCGGCCGTCCACCGGGATCACGATCTCGCCATCGAGCACGAACCGCCGGGGCTCGAGCGCGGCCACGTCCTCGACCACATCGGGGAAGTAGCGCCCCAGCGGCTTGCCGGCCTTGCTCTGGATGCGCACCGCGTCGCCATCGCGGAACGCGAGGCAGCGAAAACCGTCCCACTTCGGCTCGTACTGCCATTGGGGACCGGCCGGGAGCGCCGGCACGCTCTCCGCTTCCATGGGCGGGTAGGGATACCCGAGCGGCAGGCTCACAGGACCTCCTCCAGGCGGAACCGTCCGCGCGCGGCCAGCAGAGGCTTCCACAGGTCGCCCAGGCGCCGCACCCGCGCCGGCACGTTGTCGAGCCGGAAGTCGTCCACCTCGAATCCGCGCTCCACCTCGCGCCAGCTGACCGGCGTGGAGACCGAGGCCCGCTCGGTCGGCCGCACCGAATAGATCGAAGCCAGCGTCCGGCCCCAGGCGTTCTGGTTGTAGTCCACCAACACCCGCCCGCGTGGACGCTCCGCGATGCGGTACTCGGCCGTGATGAGCGCGGGATGCCGACGCTCGAGCTCCTTGGCCACGCGCTTGGCGACGCTCCAGACCTGCTTCTGCGTGGGTCCGCGCACGATCGGAACGTAGAGGTGCATGCCCGACGAGCCGCTGGTTTTCACCAGCGTGGGCATCCCCTGCGCTTCCAGCGCGTCCTTCACCACCAGCGCCGTTTCCCGCACTCGCGCGAAGCTCACCCCGGGGCCGGGGTCCAGGTCGAAGTGGAGGTAGTCGGGGCGATCGGTGTCGTCGCAGCGCGAGTACCACGGGTTCAGGTCGATGCAGCCGAGGTTCACCACCCAGAGCAGCGAGGCCAGGTCCTGGACCATCGGGAAGGCGATCAGGCTCGCCGACTTGTGCATGATGGAACAGGTCTCGAGCCAGTCGGGATGGGCCGCCGGCGTCCGCTTCATGAAGAAACACTTCCCGTGGATGCCGTTGGGATAGCGCTTCATGACCATCGCGCGATCGCGCAGGTGGGGCACCAGCACCGTCGACACATCGGCGTAGTACTGGAGGAGGTCGCGTTTGGAGTAGCCGGCCTCGGGCCAGAACACCTTGCTCAGGTTGGTGAGCCCCACGGTGCAACGGTCGAGCCGAAGCTCGATGTCAGCGCCGTCGGGAATCCGGACCTTGGCTTGTCGTGCTCTCGTAGCCATCGTCTGCTCCAACTCTCCTGGCCCGTGGTCCTCGCCGGACCGCGCCCACGACCGAGGCGTAGACCAGCTCGATGTCCGAGCGCGCCGCCCGGAGCAGCAGCGCCCCGCGGCTCATGTCCCCACGGCCCACGAACTCGGTTGGAAAGAGCAGCCGCTCGCCCACGACGTCGAGCAGCACGTCCACATATTTGCCGGTCGCGATGCTCCCGAGCAGCACCACGTCCCACGAACCTCCGCGCCCATGGGCCTGCTCGAGCGCCCTCAAGTCACGTCGGAGCGGGTCCCGGTACACCGGCTCCTCCGCGTGAATCGGCGTTTCCGCGAGCGCCCGCAGCTCCTCGGCCGTGACCGGGGCGTCGACCGGGAGCAGGCCGCGGTTGCTGGTGATCACCTGAATGCCCGCTGTCGCCACCGGCGCTCGCGCGAAGCGCCTCGCGTAGGCGAGCTTGCCGCGAAAGTAGAGGCCGCTCAGGAAACTGAACGCTTCGCCGAGGGCGACGTGCTCTCCCCGCCGCAGCCGCTCCGCCAGGGCGAACCGGCCTCTGCCGCCCAGCAGCAGCTCGGCTCGTTTGCCGCCGAGGTGGGCCGGCGACAGCAGGAAGATCCGATCCGACATCGTCAACCTTGAGGGGAGCCCATCGGGTGTGCGGTGGCGGTGGTCACCGCCGCTCCGGCCAGCGGTCAGAATGTCGCACCGATCGAGAAGTGCAGGTGGAAGCGGCGCGACGACGAGGTCGGGAAGGACTCGATGGGCGTCCCGCTCCGAAGCGCCGTGGCGACGTCCTGGGGCGAGCGGAGGTCCAGCGGCGAGGGGTTGAGCTTGTAGCCCACCGCCACCTGAATTGCGCCTACGACGGTCTCATACCCGATCCCGATGCCGACCGCGTGATAGTACTTGTCCTCGTCGATCACGCCGGAGTTGAGCTTGAACCGGCTGTCCGGGGACCAGATGCGACCGCCGTCGTAGAACAGGTAGGGCTGAAAGGCCTCGCTCAACAGCGGCATCGGGAAGTGGAACTCGACGCTCGTGAGGAGCCGCGCGAGCCCGCCCACCGGGGTGTAGCGATCGGCCACGACCGCGGTTGTGTCTCCCTCCTGCTGGAGCTGAATCTGCGGCAGCTTGGGCCCGAGCAGGAGCGAGCCCCAGCCGCGCACGTCTCGGGTGCCGCCGGCGGTGAAGGCCACGTCCTGGAGTCGGAGCAGGGACACGAACGGCGACTCCGCGCCCACGGTGCCAAGGCTGTTACCGCGGGGGTACAGGCGGCCGGCTCCACCGCGCAGGGTAAAGCCCAGGTGTTTGCCCAACGGCAGGTACCCGGTCGCGCCGAGGTCGAGCAGGAGATACTCACTGGTGTTGAAGCCGGGCAACGTGGTCGAGATGCGCGGCCGGATCACATACCCCTTGCGGGGGTTGGCGATCCGATCGAGCCGCCCGTAACTCCCCTCGAGCGTGATGGCGCTCTGGTTGCGGCTCTTCTCCAGGCTGCCCGCCGTGGCGGCGTCGGCGAGGCCGAGCAGGGGCAGGTATTGCTCCGGCGGCAGGTCGGCGCCGAGGCCGTAGTCGAATATGCGTCGATGCGAGATCGCGTAGGCGAGCGAGATCGACTGCAGCGGCGCCGGCGCCCAGACCAGAGATCCCTCGAAGCCGACGGCCCAGCTCCGGTCCCGCAGGTCATTGCGATACTCGACGAAGGGACCGCCCGCCGCGGACAGCCGGCGATGCCCCACGTAGGGCAGAAAGCCGGTGAGATTGAGCCGGTAGAGCTGCTGGGACGGATTCTCGAGCGCGGCGAGGCCGGTTTGCGCCGTTCCCGCCACGGTGAGCGTCCGGAGCCCGCCCATCCAGCTCCGATCGGTCCAGGTGGTCTGGGTCGTGACCCCGCCGTTGGAGATGTAGCCCGCCTCGCCCTTGATCAGGTGCTCGGGGTTCTGGGCCAGGCGCATGATCACCACCACGCTGCTGTCGTTCGCGGAGTCGGGCGGCACGTCGACGGCGGCCAGCCGCACGATGTCCATCTGGGCCAGCTGCTGTCGGGCCTGCTCGAGTTGGCGGGCGTCGTACCAGTCTCCAGCCTTGACCGGGAGCTGGCGCACCACCTCGTGATCGGGCACCGTCCGATTGCCGGCGACGTCGATGCGGCGGATTCGGGCGCGCTGCCCGGGCTTCACCTCCACCCGGAGGTCCGCGCGGTTGGCCGCGCTGTCCACCCGCGCGATGGTGGCCGCGGTGGCGAAGGGATAGCCGTGGGCCCGGAACCACCGGGCGGTGCTGTCGGCCAGGGCGCGGCGCTCGTCGACGCCGGCGCGGCCGAGGTGGTCCCGCTCCGTGCGCACGAACCGCCGCCAGTCTCGACCCAGCGAGTCCGGAACGATGAGCGTGTCGCCCGCCCCCGCGAACGTGAGCGTGTCGGCTACGAGCGGGGGGCCCTCGGCGATGCGATAGGTCACGGTGACGACGTCCGACTTGGCCCGGTAGCTGGCGTCATAGTCCACGTCGGCCTTGGGGAAGCCCGACTGCTGGTAGTAGTGCCGCAGCCGCACCACGTCCCGGCCCATCTCGATGGGGTCGAACGGATGCGCCCCCACCGGGGGCACGAACGGGATCCAGCTGAACAGGCGCCGCAGGCCCACCAAGCTGCCCTGGCCGGTCAGCGCGATCTTCTGCCGCAGCTGCTCCTCGTCGAGGGACGACTTGTCGAGGAACTGGAACTCGACCGAGCGCACCTGGGTCTTGGGCGTGATCCTGGTGA
>DASSMN010000253.1:0-2250 GCA_035688885.1 Gemmatimonadales bacterium | reverse complement strand
GGCGTCGCCGCCATCGGCGCGGCCATCGCGCTGAGCGGCGCGGGCTTCCTGCTGCACAACCGGCCGCCCGCCCGCATCTTCATGGGCGACGTGGGCAGCGGCTTCCTGGGCTTTACCGTCGCGGGGCTGCCGTTGCTGCTCGCGGCGAGTCCGGCGGATGTCGATCGGGCCCGACTTCCGGTGGTCGCGGCCGCCCTGGTCTGGCCGTTCCTGTTCGACGCAGCCTTCACCTTCATCCGGCGGCTGGTGCGTGGCGAGAACGTCTTTGAGGCCCACCGGAGCCACTTGTATCAGCGCCTCGTGATCACAGGCGCGAGCCATGCGCAGGTGTCCGCGCTCTACGCTGGATGGGCGCTGATCTCGTCCGGGCTCGGCCTGGTATGGCTCTGGTGGTGGCCCGGCGCCGGACTAGTGCTGTTGGGCTGGGCGGTGCTCTCGGCCGTCGGCATGATCGCGGCCGTGCGCACCCGGGAACACCGGCCATGAGTGGTCCACTACTTACCGACGGGGAGCCATGACGCTCGCCACCGAGCCGCGCGACACCGACGGCTATCCGCTCCGCCGCACGCTCGACACGATCTGGCGCCGTCGTCGGCTCATGGGCATGCTGGCCGGGGCCCTGGCGGTGATCACCGCGGTGGTGACCCTGGTGCTGCCGCGGACCTACACCTCGATCACCACGTTCATGCCGCAGGGTTCGCAGGGGAAGTTCGCCCAGCTGAGCGGGCTGGCGGCCCAGTTCGGCTTCAACGTCCAGGCCAATGAGCCGGCCGCGTCCCCGGCGTTCTACGCCTTCCTGCTCCAGTCACGCGAGCTGCTCCGCACCGCGGTACGGACCCCCTACGATCTGCCCGTTAAGGACACCACACGGCGCGGCAGCCTGGTCGAGTGGTACCACCCCAGCGGAGACACGCCGGCGGAGCGCGAGGAAGCGGCCATCGACCGCCTTCGCCGCGATCTCCGGGCAGCCACCGATGCCGAGAGCGGAACGGTGCAGCTCAAGGTTCGGAGCCAGTCGCCGCGGCTGGCGTTCGAGATCACCTCTCGGCTGATGGACCTGGTGAGCGAGTTCAATCTCCAGAAGCGGCAATCCCAGGCGGCGGCGGAGCGAAAGTTCGTCGAGGCGCAGGTCAAGGAGGCGGCTGGCCGGCTCCGGTCGGCGGAGGATGAGCTGAAGACGTTCCTCCAACAGAACCGCGAGTACCGCACGTCGCCGCAGCTCCTGTTCGAGTATGACCGGCTGCTCCGCGCGGTCACCATGCAGCAGCAGGTGTACAGCTCGCTGGCGCAGGCGTTCGAGCAGGCCCGGATCGACGAGGTCCGCAACACGCCGGTGCTGACCCTGGTCGACGCGCCGAATCTCCCGGCCGAACCGGACCGGCGCTGGCTGCTTGCCAAGGCGCTGCTCGCGGCGCTGCTTGGCGTGATGATCGGGGCCTTCGTGGCGCTGATCGGCGATTTCCTCGGGCGAACGGGAAACGAGGCACCGCGCCCACTCTCCGAAAACGAGCCCGGCTCGCCACTCGCGAGGGCGGCCGGATTCCGTTCTATGTGAGGCACTCACTCGGGTCGTTCCGACACATCTTTTGCTCCCGCCGCGTTCCTCAGACGGTCCACGAGTTGGCCCATCACTTGCGCTTGGCCCTGCGATTCCAGTCGTCGCCGGTCGCTAACTCGTGGCTTTTCATGTTCTTGACTCTTGATCTACGCCCGTAGATACTCAAACCCCATGGCACCTGAGACCCGCGTACCGTTGGCCTCGAGGATCCGTAACCGATACCTGTTCGCATCGGATCTGGCGCTGTTCGCCTCCTCGACGCTGCTGGCGTTCGCACTTCGGTTCGAAGGTTTTGACTGGGGGCCGATCTACACCCACGCCGCCCTCATCTACCTGGCCCTCTCGGTTCCGATCAAGCTTGTAACATTCTGGCGCGTCGGGATTTACCGTCGGCTGTGGCGCTATGCCGGCGTGGTGGAAATCGAGCGTCTCATCAGCGCCTCTGCTGCCTCGGGTGTCATCAACTTGATGCTCGGCGCCGTGCTCATGCCGTGGGCGGGCATGAGCCAGGTCCGGGTGCCGCTCAGCGTCTTGTTTCTCGATGCCCTTCTTACCGCGATGGTGGCCGCCCTGCTGCGCTTCGTGGTCCGCGCCTTCGGTCGTGGCCGCCATCGGAGCCGCGTCGAGGAAGGGCGCCGGGCCCTCATCGTCGGCGCCGGGGCCGTGGGCGAGATGATCGTCCGCGAGCTGCT
>DASSMN010000122.1:0-8620 GCA_035688885.1 Gemmatimonadales bacterium | reverse complement strand
CGTTGCTTGAGGTCCTTCGGCGCCGGAACCGGAATGAGCGCAATCCGGTTGGTCACGCCTCGCACGCCCTGGATGGGCCGGACGGCGCGCTCGGCGGCGGTCCGCTGGTAGTACTGCTCCACCTCACCCTCGAGGGTCACCCACCCATTCGAGACCTTCAGCCGGATCTTGTCGTCCGGCACCTGCACGTTCCAGCGGAGGGCGTTGATGGCCGCGTGGGCGATGTCGGCGTCGGGCCGCTCATGGGCACTCGGCAGCTTCACGACCAGGTCATTGACGATGGCCCGCGCGCCCTTCACGTGCTCGACCGCTCGCTCGGCGGCGAACAGCTGAGTGTAGGTGTCCACGGTGCCCGCCAGCGTCACCACCCCGTCATGGACGGAGACGGCGATGTCCTCATTCCGAATACTCGGGTCCCACGCGAGTTCCGAGGTCACATCGGAACGGAGCTCGAAGTCGGGTCTCATTGTCGGTGCTCCTTTCGAATCCTGGCTGCATGAGGAACGGTTCTGCGACGTCGGCTCCGCCGCCGGGCCGGGCCGGACGGCCGACGGTGCACGCTAAGCTGCACGGGTTGAAGGGTCCGTGAAGCTGGGGTGAGACTCTGTTGTGCGTGGGGCAGAGCACCGGGCAGTGGCCGTCGGACGGCGCGGTCCGCCTGATTCAGGGTCCTTCGGTCAGGTTGCGGCGGAGGCGGGCAGCTCGAGGATGAAGCATCCGCCGCCCTGGGGAGACACGACGGCGCGGAGGTCACCACCCAGCAGCCTGGCGAGGCGGCGGGAGAGCGGCAGTCCCAGCCCAGCCCCCCGGCTCTCGCCGGCAGCCTTGGTCACGTAGATATCGAAGATCTGTTCCAGCTCGCTCTCCGGGATGCCATCCCCGGCGTCCCGGACCGTGTACACGACCTTCGGGCCTGCCGCGGCAACGTCGAGTCGGACGGTGCTGTTGTCGGGTGTGTGCTGAATCGCGTTCTTCACGAGATTGATCAAAATCTGCTCGACGCGAGACCCGTCGGTCTCGCAGGTGGGCAGGTTGTGCCGGACGTCCAGCTGCAGAGCCACTCGCTTTGCTTCGGCGGCGGGAGTCATTCGGGACAGGGCGTGCCTCGCGATGGAGCCCGCGTCGGTCGCCCGAATCACCGGCCGCAGGCGATCCTCATCGAGGCGGCTCAGGTCGAGCAGGTCGTCGATGAGTCCGACGGCCTGCTGCGCCGAATCGAGGACCTCGAAGGCCGCCCGGGGCACGGTCGCCGGATCCTTCTTGCGGACCAGCATCTCCGACCAGCCGTGCACCGCCGCCAGCGCGTTCCGCAGCTCGTGGTTCACCATGGCGAAGAAGCGCTCTCGCGCCCGGTGCAGCTGCTGCACCTCTTCGAGCAGCCGGGCGCTCTCCTCGTGGAGCCGAGCGTTCTCGACCGCGGCGGCGGTCTTGGCGGCGAGCAGGACGGCGACCCGCTCGTCGTTCTCGCTGAACGGCTCGCCGCCGAACTTCTCGGTCAGGTACAGGTTGCCGAACGTGCCGCGCTTCCCCGCGATCGGCACCCCGAGGAACGAGCGCATGAGCGGGTGATGCGGTGGGAAGCCGTATGAATCGGGGTGGCGGCTCAGGTCCGGCAACCGGATGGGGCGGCCCTCGCGGATCACCAGCCCAAGAATGCCGTGGCCTCGCGGAGGCGGTCCGATCAGCGCCCGCTGCTCTTCCTCTATGCCATAGGTGATGAAACTCTCCAGCAATCGCCCATCGGGTCCCAGCACGCCGATGGCGGCATAGTGGGCGCCGATCACCCTGGCCGCCACCTCGACGACGCGCTCGAGGACCCGGTCCAACGAAGTCTCGACGGTCAGCGCCGTCCCCGCGAGCACCAACTGCTCCAGCTGCGCTCCCATGGCCGCCCGGCCCGCCGCGTGCCCGGCCGAGACTGTCCGGGCGTGCTCCCGGATCCTCGACTCCCCCAAGGCTGCGATGGCGATGCCGATGCATACGAACAGGAGAAGGCCAATGACATCGACCTGCCGGAACCACGGTCCCGTGTGGGACGGCGCGATGATCAGCGCGACATTCAGGGCGGCGCTGAACAGGGTGGCGAGGACACCAGGCCACCAGCCGCCCCACCAGGCGGCCACGAAAAGCGCCGGAAAGAAGGTGATATAGGGAAGTTCCCGGCCGAGCACGGGGGTGAGCAGCGATCGTACCACTCCCATGACGGCCACCGCGCCCACGGCGATCGTATAGGACGATACGCGGCTATTTCCTGGACGCAGGGCCGGTATTCCTAGGGACGGTTCAGGCATTCCTGCAGCGGGCCCTTGTGGGCTCGGAGCCGACGATCGGCTGGTCGCCACGACGCATTGCCCGGTTCAGAGTCGATTCGAATGCGCGGCCTCCTGCCAGGGAGCAAGATGCGGCTCGGCCCGGTTCCGTGCCAGGCGTCGTGGCAGCGGTGGGGCCTGAGCCAGCCGGGGACAGCGCGCAGAGCGATGAAGCGCGTGAGGTGAACAGCCCGGGGGGGCACCGACGCTAGTCGGCCGCGGCAGCACGAGACGAGGCCACCCCACGCCCGTGTACCAGATCCATCAAAGCCGGCCCGATGCGGTCCAAAGGCAGCACGTAGTCGACGGCCCCGGTCTGGATGGCGGAGCCGGGCATGCCGAAGTGCTGCGCGGTGCTCCGGTCCTGCGCGATAACGAGCCCGCCTTCCTGCTTGATGGCCTGGACGCCGTCGGTAGCGTCGGAGTCGTTGCCGGTCAGGACCACCCCGATCGTGCCTTTGCCGGTGGCCTTTGCCGCCGTGGTGAACAGCGGGTTGGCCGAAGACAAGACGTGACGGATCCGCGTACCATCTTTGAGCGCCAGCGTGAGGTCGGGGTTGATCATGAGATGGGCGTCCACCGGCGCCAGGTAGACCGTGCCGGCCTCCATGCGCTCACCCGGCGCGGACCGCTTGACCTTGAGCCGGGTGCTTCGGCCGAGTACGCCGGGCAGCAGATCGGGCGTCCGCAGCGATCGATGCTGGACGACGCAGATCGGCACCGGAAAGTCGGCGGGAAGGCCCGAAAGCACGTCCTGCAGCGCCTGCACACCTCCGGCCGACGCGGCGATGACGATCCGATCGAAAGCTGGCTCTTTGCTCATGGCTGCAATCTCGCTTGACCGACCGGCAGCGCCCTTGAAACGCACATGAGAGTTTCTTCACGTGGCAGGGTCATGAGCCTGCTACCGGCCGCGGCCCGGCTCGAAGCGATTCAGCTCGGACGTGGCGTGCTCCGCGGGGGCTTCGGCGGGTGGCTGATCGACCACACGTAGGCGGCCACCGCGCGAACGTCGTCGTCCGGCATGTTGGACCATCCGCGCATCGGCATCGGCTTGCCGGTCCAGGTGTGGTGGGCGGGAATGCCTTGCTTGATCTGTTCGACCAGCCACGCATAGGTGCCCGGGCCATGGAACCACAGCGCGCCCGTGAGCGCCGGCCCCTCATCGGTGCCTCGTCCCTCCACTCCATGACAGGCTGCACAGTTGGCCGATCCGTGGAACAGCTCCCGGCCCCAGGCAATGCTGCTGTCGGTCACCCCGGCGGGGCGAGGACGGGGTGACACCTGGGCTTCCGCGCCCGTCCAGGCACCGAGCAGGAGCAGCCCGAGCAGCAGCAGGACGATACTGGTGACGATGCGGTTCATGACCACGGCCCCGGTACGCCTTGCGCTTCCTCCGCCAGGCGCTTGATGGTGAGCAGCATCTTCCGCTCCATGAGGAAGTGGATCGGCTCGAACAGCAGGAACCCCAGCGGCGCCAGCGCCACGGACCAGGGCCCGTCCGCGCCGCCGCCTCGACTGCGGACGATCAAGCGAGTGGAGCTGCCGTCGATCGGCACCAGAACGAACGAGCCCCACCGCTCGAGCACGAGCACGGTGTCCGGCTGCAGCGCGCTCACACGCCACCCGAGGCGGCGCTGCCGGCCCAGCCAGCCCGCGTGGGTGGCAAAGATCGTGTCGCCCACCTCCAGGTGTTGCCACTCCGGGTGGACCCGATCCGCGTTGTGCACGCGGAGGCCCACCAGGCGCTCGAGCACGGCGTAGCTGTAGAAGCCGCCCCGGTCCTCCCCGAGCTGTACCAGCCAGGGCCACACGCGGTCGGGGGTGGTGTGGATGGTGACCGCGTGCTGGATCTGGTAGATGGGTCGCAGACTGGAATCGTCGCCGGGCAGGTTCGCCCGCAGCTCAGCGGAGGACGAGCCCCACCGCTGGGTCACGGGCCGGGCGAGGACCAGCAGCGACAGCGCCGCCAGGGCCACGATCACCAGGCGATCACGCGCGGCCACACTCTCCGGCTCCGGGCCAATGCCTCCGATGACGCCGTCCGTGGTGCGCGTGGCCAGCACAGTGCCCAGAATGACGGCGTCGATGGAGAGACCGGCCGCCGCGAGCGGGCCCGGCCATCCGAGGAGGAGCAGCGCCGCCGATCCCACCAGCCCTCCCGTGGCGTACCGCCGCCAGGTTCCGCCGAGCCCGCGCAGCCCCAGCAGCATGCAGCCGGCGGCGGCGAATCCGATCACGGCCAGCACCCAGGCGAGCGTCATGGACCAGAACAGCGGGCCCTCCGTCGCCCGCATGCCGGCCAGCGTGTGGGCGAGGCCATGCACGATGAGCAGCACACCAGCGAGCTTCCGGAGCATGGGCACCTCCTTCCAGGACTACCATACGATGGCGGAGGTCCGCTGAAGCCCGCATGAAGGCGTGCACAAAGGCCCTTCAGACACTCCGTGAAAAATCCTTCAGAGCGTCCCCCGGGTCGCCTTCATGCGGCCGAGTGCAGCTTGGGATGGACTCTGGCACTGGAGGACCCGTGTCCAGGATTCTCGTGGTCTATGGCAGCACCTACGGGCACACCCAACGAGTGGCCGAGCGGATCGCCAACGTGGTGAGAGAGGGAGCCCACTCGGCGGACCTGGTCTGGGCTGCTCGACTGCCCAAGGGGCTCGATCTGTACGATTACGACGGGGTAGTGATCGCCGCCTCTGTGCTGATGGGACATCATCAGGCATACGTCAGGGACTTTGTCCGTCGGCACGCCGAGCAGCTCAATGCCATGCCCTCCGCCTTCGTCTCGGTGTGCGGCGCGGCCAGCGGCGACCCGCCTCAAGCGCAGTCCTACATCGATCGATTTTTGCTGGAAACCGGCTGGTGGCATCCGACGGTGACCCGCTCATTCACCGGCGCGGTCGCGTATACCAGATACAGTCCGCTGCTCCGCTGGTGGCTCAAGCGGATCAGCCGGAGACAGGGGCTGCCGACCGATACGTCCCATGACTGGGACTTTACCGAGTGGGATGACGTGGAACGGTTCGCGCGGCATTTCGGGGCCATGGCGACCAAGGCGCCACGACATCCGGCGCATCGCTCCGTGGCCTAGATCGCTCCCGAACCTGGGCGCGCCCGAAGCCCGCAGGTCGGCTCAGCGCGCAGCGCACGTCGAGGAGGTGGACGGTGTCGAACATCCTGGTGATCTACGGCAGCACCTACGGACAGACCGAGCGGATCGCCCGGAGGATCGGCGAGCTGCTCCATCAGGCGGGTTACCTGGTGGACACCCACCGCGGCGACCGGTTGCCCGAGCACCTCACCCTGGAGACTTATAGCGGCGTGGTGGTCGCGGCGTCGGTGCTGGCGGGATACCATCAGCGCTACATCCGAACCTTCGTGCGCCACAATGCCGCCCGGCTCAACCGCCTGGCATCCGCCTTCGTCTCGGTGTGCGGCTCGGCGGGCAGCGATCCGGCCAAGGCAAGCGCGTATATCGAGGGCCTGCTCGAGGAGTCAGGCTGGCGGCCCATGATCACCCGGTCGTTCACCGGCGGCGTGGCGTACACCAAGTACTCCTGGCCGGTCCGATGGGTGCTCAAGCGGATCAACCGCAGCAAGGGGCTTCCCACCGACACCTCGCGCGACTGGGACTTCACCGAATGGCGCGAGGTCGACGCCTTTGCTCGGTCGCTGGCGGCGCTGTTTGCGGCGCCCATACGGCGCCAGGCTCAGCTCGCCTCGGCGGCTGGAGCGAAGTAGCGCGATGGCTATCGATCTCGAGCGCCGGGGTGTGCGGCAAGCCGGGTCGGTATCGGCGAAGACGACCAGCGCCTCGCCGCTCGACCCCTTCATGCCGGCGTATGACGTGGCGGAGCGTCACGAGATCGCCATCGCCGCGCCGGCAGGGATCACCATGGCCGCTGCCCGCGACATGGACATCTACCGGTCGCCGCTGGTGCGGATCATCTTCGCCATCCGCACTCTGCCGGCGCGACTGCGCGGCGCGCCGCCGCGGGAGCCCGCGTCGCTGCTCTCCGAAACGCTCGCCCTCGGATGGCGCGTCCTGGCGGACCAGCCGGGCCACGCCATCGTGGTCGGGGCCGTCACCCAGCCGTGGCATGCCGACGTGAGGTTCCGTGGCCTCGCCCCCGAGGCGTTCGTGGCATTCGCCGAGCCGGGGTATGCCAAGATCGCCTGGACGCTCGAGGCCATCCCGCTGGGGCCCTCCACCTCGCGATTCCGCACCGAGACGCGGGTGAGCACGACCGATGCGCGCGCACGCCGGCTGTTCCGCCGATACTGGGCGGTGTTCTCCCCGGGTATTCTGCTCATTCGGCGCGCTTCCCTCGGGCTGGTCAAGGCCGAGGCCGAGCGGCGCTTTCGGTGGACCGGACAGTCGGGGGCAGGGGCCCACTGAACCCTGGATCTATGCGCCTGTTCCTGGTGTGTGTGGCCGCTCTGCAAGTGGCCGCTTCCGGTCTGGCCTCGGCCCAGAGCCCGGGCCCAAGGCAGGATCGGCTGGTCACGTTCGAGTCGTGGCGCCCCGTCTCTCCCAATTCGGCACGTGGCTCCCCGCGGATCCGCGAGCTGGATGAGCTGCGGGCGCATCGGACGCGCCGCGTCCTCATCGGTGGCGCCATCGGCGCTGCCGCCGGGGTGGTGGCATGCACGGCGATCTCTACGCTGGCCGATGATTCCGCGGACGGCGGGGTGTCGTTCTGCCCGCTCGACACGTATCTCCTGGTGGGAGGCGCCGGCTTTCTCGCCGGCGCCGCGGTCGCCTGGCTGTTCTAGGTCCTTCTACGCCAGCGCGGGTCTCGACCGCTCCCGCGACCAGCGCTTGAGCCTCGGCAGGGTGTCTTCCATGAGCGTGCGGGCCTCAGCGGCCGGCATGATGTGCTCCTCGCTCATGATCGTCACACACCGCTCCAGCATCTGTTCCATCGTGAGCGTGGGCTCGGTGAACGCGCCGTGCACGAAGCAGTGCCGGCAGTAATCGTTGATCCGGTAGCCCGCCTCGTCGGTGCCGAAGTCGTCGGGGCGGTTGAGGGGCATGGAGCAGCTTTGGCAGAAGGGGCCGAGCGGGGCGGACATCCGGTCCTCCGGGTAACGGAAACCAGTAAAGAGGAGCAACACGCTGCCCGAACCTAGTGAAGGGGACCACAAGGGACCGTGAAGGCGGCCTGAAGTTTGTAACCTTCTGGTTGAAGACTCTTTCACGGCTTCTTCCTCCCCGCCTCAGTACACGCCACGAATAGTCCCAGTCGACAAGATTGCTGCGCGCCCGGAGCTGTTATACCCCGTTACAAGCCTCCAATGCGCCCATGGGGGCCGCCTCGCCCTCCGTCACATCGGGACCGGGCCGCGCGGTCCTTGGGGTGCCTATCGAACGCGCCGCCCCTACCCTTCCTTCCGTGCGCCCCTTGACGCAGGCGAACCTGGAACTGCGTCCCGTTCATTCCGCCGCCGTCGAAGACACTATGTCCCTCCCCTCGGAGCCTCTGGCATGAGTGCATGGCGCCTGCTGACCGCGGCCGCGCTCTGCGCGGCCGCGCCACGCCTGGATGCGCAGGCGGTGTCTGACAGCACGTCGGTCGACTCCATCGCAGTGGACACGGCGGCGCGAGCCGCGGTGCGAGCCGACACCGCCGCCGATAGCGCCTCGGCCCGCACCGTCGGCGACAGCACGGCCGGCCCGCGCATCTCCTCGATGGCTGTGACGTTCCGGTCCGACACGGGGGACACGCGACCGCGGGCCATCGAGTACAGCAACGCGTACGGGACCCGGCTCGCCATCCATCGCTATGCGAGCTATGCCGAGCTGCCGCTGTTCGCCGCCGAGTATGCGTTGGGGCAGCGGATCCTGAATGGCGAGCGCACGGGCGACCGCGCCTCGGACGGTACCCGGTCGGCCCACAAGGTCGTCGCCGGCGGGCTCGGGGTCCTCTTCGCGGTGAATACGGTGACCGGCGTGTGGAATCTCGTCGAGGCGCGGCACGACCCGTCGGGCCGCACCCGCCGCAACCTCCATGCGCTCGGTATGCTCGTGGCCGACGCCGGGTTTCTCTGGACGGCCTCGCTGGCGGGGGATGCGCGCGAGAGCCTCGATGCCGCCAACCGGCACCGCAACGCGGCCATCGCCTCGATCAGCGTGGCCACGGTGTCCACCGTGATGATGTGGCTCTGGAAGGATTGACCGATGTCGCCCGTGACGACCCTCGTGCAGGCCCTGGCCCCCTGGAAGTCCCTCTACGGTGACTCGAAGACCGTAGCCTCGGTAGTGACCGGCGTGCACCTCGTGGGGCTGCTGTTCGGCGGCGGGC
>DASSMN010000353.1:0-13836 GCA_035688885.1 Gemmatimonadales bacterium | reverse complement strand
GAGGAGCGCCGCCGCCGCCGCGGTGGTGACCACATCCACCGGGCCCGACCGGGCGGCGAGCTCGTGCAGGAGGCCGGTGCTGAGCACCACGTCGCCCAGGAAGGCGGTCTGGATGACGAGGACCGTCGTCCCCACCCTATTCGACCTGCAGCACCGCCAGGAACGCCTCCTGGGGGATCTCCACGGCGCCGATCTGCTTCATGCGCTTCTTCCCCTCCTTCTGCTTCTCGAGGAGCTTGCGCTTCCGCGTGATGTCGCCGCCGTAGCACTTGGCCAGCACGTCCTTCCGGAACGCGGAGATGGTCTCGCGGGCGATGATCTTGTTGCCGATGGCCGCCTGAATCGCCACCTGGTAGAGCTGGCGCGGAATCAGCTCCTTGAGCTTCTCCGCCACCTTGCGGCCGTATTCCTGGGCCTTGTCGCGGTGGATGATCACGCTGAAGGCGTCGATCGGATCGCCGTTGATGAGCATGTCGAGCTTCACCAGATCGGACTCGCGGTAGCCCGCCATCTCGTAGTCGAGCGAGGCGTAGCCGCGGGACAGCGACTTGAGCTTGTCGTAGAAGTCCAGCACGATCTCGCCCAGCGGGAACTCGAAGTCGAATTCCACCCGGCTGGTGTCGATGTAGTGCATCCCGTTGTACACCCCGCGCCGCTCCTGGCCCAGCTTCATGATGCCGCCGATGTAGTCGGCCGGCGCCATGATGCGGGCCTTGACGTACGGCTCCTCGATCCGGGAAATCGTCGCGGGATCGGGCAGGTTGCTCGGGTTCTCCAGCAGGAGCATGTCGCCGTCGGTGCGGTAGACGTGGTACTCCACCGTCGGAACGGTGGTGATCAGGCTCAGGTTGAATTCCCGCTCCAGCCGCTCCTGGACGATCTCCATGTGCAGCAGGCCGAGAAAGCCGCACCGGAAGCCGAAGCCGAGGGCGGTCGACGACTCGGGCTCGTAGTGGAGGCTCGCGTCGTTCAGGACCAGCCGCTCCAGCGCGTCGCGCAGACCCTCATACTGGTCGGAGTCGGTAGGATAGATACCGGCGAATACCATCGACTTGACGTCGCGGTACCCCGGCAGCAGCTCCGACGCGCGGTCGTGGGCGTCGAGAATGGTGTCGCCCACCCGGGCGTCGCGCACGCCGCGGAGGCTCGCCACCACGTAGCCCACCTCCCCGGCCTCGAGCTCGGCCGCGGGCTGCTGGCCCAGCCGGAGGTAGCCCACCTCGTCCACGTGGTAGAGGTCATCGGGATGAGAGCCGAAGGCGATCTCCATGCCCTGGCGCACGGTCCCGTCCACGACCCGGATGCTGGGAATGGCTCCGCGATAGCGGTCGTAGTAGGAATCGAAGATCAGGGCGCGGAGCGGAGCGTCTTCCTTGCCCCGGGGCGAGGGAATCCGCGCCACCACCGCCTCGAGCAGCTCGGGCACGCCGGTGCCTTCCTTGGCCGACACCGCCAGGATCTCCTCGCGCTTGGCCCCGATCAGATCCATGATCTCCTGGGCCCGCCGCTCGGGCTCGGCGCCGGGCAGATCGATCTTGTTGAGGACCGGGATGATCTCGAGGCCCGCGTCCATGGCCAGGAACAGGTTGCTCAACGTCTGGGCCTGCACGCCCTGCGACGCGTCCACCACGAGGATGGCGCCCTCGCAGGCGGCCAGCGAGCGCGACACTTCGTAGGTGAAGTCCACGTGCCCCGGCGTGTCGATCAGGTTGAGCTCGTACGCGACCCCGTCGCGGGCCGTATAGCTCATGCGGACCGCGTTCAGCTTGATGGTGATGCCGCGCTCGCGCTCGAGATCCATCGTGTCGAGCAGCTGCTCCCGCATCTGACGCTTCTCGACCGTCCCGGTGGCTTCGATGAGCCGGTCCGCGAGGGTGGACTTTCCGTGGTCGATGTGCGCGACGATGCAGAAATTGCGAATGCGGGACTGTGACATGGCGGGAATATAACCGACGGCCAGTTGGTCAGACGGTCGGTGCTGGGGCGAGGGCGATACGCCGATAGGGCGATAGCGCGATAGGGCGGGTGTTACTCTTTATGCCGTGATCCAATCTCCAGACGAGCACCCCGAGCCGGCGGCGGCCGCCGAGGGCGGCGCGCGTGCGCCGGACGCTCCCCGTGTCACCGCGAGCTGGGGCGCGATCGCGCTCCGCCCCCAGGGCCGGCCGGCGGCAGCGTCCGGTGCCCGCCACTCCTCTGCCGCCGACCTCGGCATGCTGCTGGTGTGCCTCATCTGGGGCGTCAACTTCAGCGTCACCAAGATCGCCATCGGCGAGATCCCGGCGCTTCCCTTCACCGCGGTGCGGTTCGCGCTGGCGAGTCTGCTGTTGTGGGTGGTGGTGCGGCTGGTCGAAGGGCCGGCTCGCATCGAGGGCGCGGCGTGGCGGCGGCTGGTGGTGCTCGGCATCGTGGGCAACACCTGCTACCAGCTCATGTTCATCCTGGGCCTCGCGCACACCACGGCGACCAACAGCGCGCTGATCGTCGCCACGGTGCCGACGGTGGTGGCCGTCATCGCCTGGGCGCTGGGGCTCGAGCGCGTCACCCGGCGGATGTGGTGGGGGATTGCCCTCGGCACCATAGGCGTGGCGCTGGTCATCGTCGCCAGCGGCGTGGAGTTCTCGACCGGCACGCTGCGTGGCGACCTGCTCACGGTGGTCGCGGTGTTCTGCTGGGCCGGATACACCGTGGACCTCCGCCGGCTTCCCCCGGGCGTGAGCCCGCTCCGGGTCACCATGGTCACCTCGGTGGCGGGCACACCGGGGCTGGTGCTCGCCGGTCTGCCGGGGCTCGTCCGGCTCGACTGGGCGGCGATCTCCACCACGGGATGGGCGGCGCTGGCCTACGCCACGCTGCTGTCCCTGGTGGTGGCGTACATCCTGTGGAACCGAAGCGTGCAGACGGTCGGTGGCACCCGCACCGCGATCTACATGTGCCTCACGCCGCTGTTCGCGGTCATCGCGGCCTGGATCATCCTGGGCGAGCGGGCGCACGCCTCGCAGGCGATCGGGGCGGTGCTGATCGTGGCGGGGGTGCTGCTGACGCGCTGGTGACACATCCGCTGCGCTAGACCCTCGCCTCCAGCTCCTCCAGCCGCGCCATCGCGCGCCGGAGATGCGGGATCACGATGCTCCCGCCGACCACCAGCCCCACCGAGAAGATCTCCAGAAACTCCTCGCGCGTGACGCCCTCCTCGTGACAGCGCAGCACGTGGTAGGTCACGCAGTCGTCGCACCGGAGCACCAGGGAGGAGACCAGGCCAAGCATCTCCTTGGTCTTGGCGCCCAGGGCGCCAGGCTCATAGGTCCGGCTGTCGAGCGCGAAGAAGCGGTTGATGGTCAGATTTCCGGCGCCCAGGATCAGGTCGTTCATCCGGCTCCGGAAGGCGTTGAAGTCCGCGATGGTCTCGCTCATGGGTGGAGCGGCTCCTCCACGATCTCGCGGTAGCTTTCGGGCTTCCACTTGGGGCGGGCCGGGGCGTTGCCGACCTCGCGGCCCAGGTAGTAGAGCAGCCGCAGGATCCGCGACTCCTTCTCGCTGTCGATCTTGTCGGGGGAATCCGACGGCTGGTGGTAGTCGGGATGTACCCCATTGAAGAAGAACAGGATGGGCACGCCCTTGCGGGCGAAATTGTAGTGGTCCGACCGGAAGTAGAATCGCTCCTCGGGCCACCGGTCGTCGATGGCCGTCATATGGAGCTCCGGATGGGCGCGGTTCACCCGCTCGAGGGTGGCGCCGAGATCCGAGTGCTCCTTCCCGATCGCCACGATGGTATCGCGCCAGTTGCGCCCGATCATGTCGATGTTGAGATCGGCCACGATCTGTCCCAGGGGCACCGCCGGGTGCTCGCTGAAATAGCGGCTGCCCCAGAGGCCCTTCTCCTCGCCGCTCACCGTGAGAAAGATGATCGAGCGCTTGGGCCGCATCCCGCGGCGGCTGAACGCCTCGGCCAGCTCCATCACGCCCGTGGTGCCGGATCCGTCGTCGTCCGCGCCATTGTTGATGCTGTCGGGCAGGCCGGGTGAAATGCCGATGTGATCCATGTGCGCCGAAAACACCAGGTACTCCTTGCGCAGCACCGGATCGGTGCCCTCGAGGATGCCGACGGTGTTGGGTGCGGTGAGCCGGCTGAGCACGGAGTCCTTGAGCGTGACCGTGAGGCGAAGGCCGGGCAGCTCACGGAACACCGGCTTCGCGGCCGAGCGGACCGCCCCCGCGTCCACCCGCGCGGCGCGGAGCACCGAGGCGACCGCCGCCTGATTCACCTCCACGATCGGTGGCGACGTGAGCTGGAGATCGACCGCCGTGCGCGGCATGGCGGAGCTGGTGATCCGCGCGGCGAACGCCGACTCCGGCTGATCGGCCAGGAGCACCAGCGCGCTCGGCTGGGCCAGCCTGAGAGCGCGGGTCACCTGGGTGGTGCGCTCGGCGCCGGCGCCGACGACGATGGGATACAGCACGACCTTGCCGCGCACCGGCAGCCGCCCGGCCGCGTCGGGCTCCAGCGGACCGCCCACCAGCACCACCGGTCCGCTCGTCGACACGCCCGACACCTGGCCCTGGAGGTACCGCGCGATCCGGTCGAAACGGGCGTCCGCGGTGGTGCCTCCGCTCGCGAACGTGACAGCCGAGCTCCCGGCCTCGAACCGGCGGCGGGTGATCGGATAGCGCTGGAAGAAGGTGCCGCTGTCGCCCGCCGGGCGGAGCCCGAACGACCGGAACTGGTCCGCGACGTAGGCCGCCGTGAGCTCCAGCCCGCGACTCGGCGTGTCGCGCCCCATCATGGAGTCGTCGGCGATGATCCCGACCCGCCGGGCGACGTCGGCCGCGGTGATCGACGCCGCGCCGGCGTCGGCCGGGGCGGCGGTCTGGGCGAGGGCGGTGAGCGGCCCCGTCGTGAGAACGAGGCCGGCGAGCAGCAGACGTCGCATGCGGAACGGTCCTGGTGAGGGTGCCGGGAATCCAGTGCCGGCGGAGTATAGCGGAGTCGGAGCGGTTACGGGCTCCGCCGACGGAGCTCGGGCTCGCCGGTACTCTGCGGGGCGGTTGTGGGGCGCAGCCCTTCGGGCACGTCGCCGGAGCTGTCGCTGCCGGCCCGAGGCTCCTGATTGCTTTCATCCTGGCGGCGGCGCTCCACATTGGCTTCTCGGCGGCGCTCCACATTGGCTTCTCGGCGGCGCTCGGGCTCACCCCGGCTTACGGGCGGACGGCCCGGGTCGGCATCGCGGAACACGAATCGCGGGCCAGGGTGGGCCGGCCGGTTGGCCACGACATTCCGGCCACCATACCGGTAAGGGTAGTACTCGGGGTCGTCCCGAATCACGACCCGATACCGGGTGCAGGTGGACTGGTACGGGTCCCACTCCCGGTAGCTGGCGTACGCGTGGCAGTCGTAGCATACGAAGCGCGGGTAGTCGTAACGCCGGTCCACGTAGTACGGAATGATGTCGTAGTCATAGTCGCCCTCGGGGACCAGCCGAGCCGCCAGGTCGGTCAGGCGGACGTAGGGGTCGCCCTGAATGCGTCCACCGTCCATCAGCCGGTAATCCCAGTAGTCGCCGCGCGTGACGTAGCGGAAGTCGAGTGGCTCGCTCGAAGCGACGGCGAACAGGTAGCCCACGCCAGGATCGTCGTCCACCAGACAAGACCGGCCCCCGCGCGGCCCGCTAACCTGAAGCTCGCGCTCCTCGCGTACGTAGCTGTCGGTCCACGGCTCGCGGGGAAACAGGACCCGGATCCGGCCATCGGTGTCGACCCGGAACACGGCCACATACGACGGCTCGTCTACGCTGAGGTAGACGTCGGCGTCTTCGCCCCGGGCGTAGGGGTCGTGACGGTCGGTCCAAATCGAAACGCGTGCCGCCGCCGAGGCGTGGGCGGATGGGCGAAGACTGGATTGTGGGGAAGCACGAACGGGAGGGAAGCCGGCGAACAGCGCCCATCCCAGCGTGGCGAACATGAGCTCTCCAGTCGCGCGAAGCATGGCCGGGGCAGACAGCAGATGGTGTGCCAGGATGGGGTGTCGGCATAAGATAGGGTTTGGTAAAGGATTGGCGAATGACGGCCCGGGGCGGGCCCGGCGGGTTGTCCTCTGGGAGGGACGATTGCCTCCGTCTTTCCACTGGTCTACGATTCACGCCTCCATGCAGCGTCCCGTGGCTGTCCAGAATCGCCCCCGTCTCGACCTGCTCGACCCATACGAGGTCTCCAAGCTGGGCGGGATCGAGGTGACCACCGAAGGCGTCGTCGAGGGCTTCCTCTCAGGCCTCCACCGCTCGCCGCGCCGGGGGTTTTCCGTCGAGTTCGCCGAGCACCGGATGTACCAGCCTGGCGACGAGCTGCGCTACGTGGACTGGAAGATCCTCGGGCGAAACGACCGGCTGTACGTGAAGCAGTTCGAGGAAGAGACCAACCTGCGGGCCATGGTCGTGTGCGACGCGAGCCGCTCCATGGCCTGGACCGGTAGCCCCGACACCGTGCTCCCCAAGCTGGCCTATGCCCAGCGCCTGATCGCGGCCTTGTCGCTGGTGCTGCTCCGCCAGCGCGACGCCACCGGACTCATCACCTTCGATGACGACGTGCGGACGGTCCTCCCGCCCCGGGCGCGGCTGAGCCACTGGCGCCAATTGGTCGCCACGCTGGCCGCGCTCGAGGCAGGACTCGGGACCGCCGCGGAGCCCGCGCTCCGCCGGGTGGTGAACCAGCTCCGCCGGCGCGGGCTGGTCGTGTTCGTCTCCGACCTGCTGCTGGATCGCGACCTGGCGCTCAAGGCGCTGCGCTTCCTGCGACACCGTGGGCATCAGGTGCTGGTGCTGCACCTCATGGATCCGGGCGAGGTGACGCTGGCCGGACCCGCGGAGGCCCGATTCGAGGACCCGGAATCACGCGCCGCGGTGGTGCTGCGGCCCCGCGACTGGGCTGGCGCCTACCGGGACACGGTGCGCGCCGTCATCCATGACTGGCGATTGGCCTGCCGGCGCCACGGCATCGGCTATCATCGCGTGACCACCGACACGCCGTACGGCATCGTGCTTCGCGAAGCGCTGGCCCCGTCGTCCAGGGCGGCATGATCGGCTTTCTCCACCCCTGGGCGCTGGCCGGGCTGATCGCCGCGGCGATCCCGATCGTATTGCATCTGCTGGCCCGTCGCGAGCCGCCTACCGTGGTGTTCCCCGCGGTCCGCTATCTGATCACGACCACTCGCGAGCACCAGCGGCGGCTCAAGCTGCAGCACCTGCTGCTGTTGGCGCTGCGGACCCTGCTGATCGTAGCGCTGGTCCTGGCCGCGGCAGGGCCGACGGTGCCGAGCCGAGGCGTGGCGGGCCACGCGCCCAGCGCGCTGGTGCTGGTGGTGGACAACTCGCCCAGCAGCGGCGTCGTGGTGGCGGGTGCGAGCCGGCTGTCGCAACTCCAGCGTGCGGCCCGCCAGGTGCTCGGCCGGGCCACGCCCGACGACGCGCTCTGGCTGCTGACCTCGGACGGCGTCCCCCGGCGAGGCGACCGGCAGGCGCTGCTGAGCGACGTCGACGCGTTGCCGGTGAGCTCCCGCCGGCTCGACCTCGGTGCGGCACTGGGGCTCGCGGGCGACGTGCTGGCCGGTGAGCCCCGGCGCGGTGAGATCGCGCTGCTCACGGACCTCCAGGCGACCGCGGTCTCGGCGGCCGACCTGCGCGTGCCGCTGGTGGTGGGCCGTCCCGACGAGCCGCCGCCGCCCAACGTGGGGATCGGGCGACTCGAGACCGGCCCGCAGCCGTGGAGCGCCGATGGGGGTCGGCTCACCGTGTCGCTGGTGGGCGACTCGGGGGACGCTCGGCCGGTCACCGCGCGGCTCGGCACGCGCCCGCCGAGGCAGGCGCTGGCGCAGGTCGGAGGCGGCGCCGTGCTCGCGATGCCCGGGGTCGCCCCGGGCTGGTGGAACGCGGAGGCCGAGCTCGACCCGGATGAGCTTCGACTGGACGACCGGCGGATGGCGGTGGTCCGGGTCGCGCCGGTGGCGCGGGTGAACTGGGATTCCGCCAGCCGCTTCGTGGCCGCGGCCTGTGAGGTCCTGGTGGCCAACAGCCGAATCGCGCGGGGCCACGACGTCACGCTGGGCCGGCTCGCCAAAGGGAGCTCGATCGTGCAGCCGCCCGAGGATCCGGCAGCACTGGGCGCGCTCAACCGTGCACTGGCCGCCCGCGGGGTGGCCTGGCGCTACGGCGCACCGGTGCTCGAGGCGGGCACCACGGACAGTGGTTCCCTCATCGGACGCATCCGGGTGCTCAAACGGTATCAGCTCGAGACCGGCCAGAGCGGCCGCACGGGTGTGCTGGCGACCGTCGGCGGCTCGCCCTGGCTGGTGCGGAGCGGGGACGTCGTGCTGCTCGGGAGCCGGCTGGATCCTGCGTGGAATGATCTCCCGGTGTCCGCCGGCTTCATGCCGTTCATGGATGCGCTGGTGAACCGGTTGGCACGGGGTGAGGTGTCGCTGGAAGACGGTGCCCCCGGGGACCCGGTCCCGCTGCCCGATCTGGTCTCCGATGTCCGGCAGGGCGAACGCGACTGGCGGGTGGAAGGCGGCGGCGTGTTCCGGCCCGGCGAGCCGGGCGCCTACTACCTCGTGGCCGGTGACGACACGGTCGGTGCGATCACGGCCAACATCGATCCCCGGGAGTCGGCCCTCGCGCCGGCGAGCGATGCGCAGGCCAGGCGGCTGTGGAAGAACGCGCGCCTGGTGTCGCTCGGGGACGTGGGCGACGCGGTGTTCACCGGGAACGCACGCGGCGATCTCCGCGGGCTCCTGCTCTGGGTGGCGCTGCTCCTGGCGCTGGCCGAGACCGCCCTCGCCAGCCTGTGGAGGCGGGACGCGCGATGAGACTTCGGCCGGTGCTCGACGCGTTCGCCCGTTCGCCTGCGGCCGTGGACCTGACCGAGCGGCTGCCCGCGCGCGGCATCGCCCTCCGGCTCGGCGGCCTGCCCGGATCGAGCGGGGCGGTGCTGGCCGCGTGGCTGGCCTCCCGCTTCCCCCAGCGGCTGCTCACGATCGTGGCGCCCACGCCGGGCGACGCGGAGCGCTGGCTCACCGATCTGGCTCACCTGACCGACCAGAGTGTCGCCCTGTACCCTCAGCGGGAGGCCCTGGGAGAGGACGAGCCGCACTACGAGATCGCCGGCGAGCGGGCGGAGACCATCGAGGCGCTCCTGCAGGGTCGTCTCCGGCTGCTGGTGACCACCGCGCGTGCGACTGCGGAGCGAACCCTGATGCCGGCCGCGCTGGAACGGCTCCGGCTGCGGCTCGCCACCGGCGACCGAGTGCCGCCGGCCGAGGTGGCGACCACCCTCGAGCGCATGGGATACCGCCGGGTGCCGACGGTCACCGAAGTGGCCGAGTTCAGCATGCGCGGCGGCATCCTCGACCTGTACGGTTTCGGCATGGCAGGCCCGGCCCGCCTCGAGTGGTGGGGCGACGACGTCGCCTCGATTCGCGGGTTCGACCTCACCACGCAGCGCTCGCTCCAGGAGTTGTCCGAGGTGACCGCGCTGCCGATCGACACTCGGAGCGTTCGCGAGGCGCTCGAGGTCGGGGTGGAAGCCGGCGGATCGTGGAGCGACGTGAAAGGCGCCGGCAACGGCGGGTGGCCCCCGCGTCTCACGGCGGGCGACTCCGAGGCCGCGCTGCGCCGAACCCTGCTCGAGCTGCTCCCGCCCGACACGATCGTGATCGAAGAAGCCGCCGGCCCCGACCTGGACGAGGTCCAGCGCGCGTGGAACGAGGCGCAGCACCATCTCGAGGTGGCTCGGCGGCTCGGTGAGGACGTGCCGGGACGGGAACAGATTCTCGAGCCGCCGGAGCAGTGGCGGACGCGGCTGTCGGCCTATCCTCGGCTGCTGCTCCGCGATGAGCAGACGGATCTCCAGTTCGGCTTCTTCCCGCCCGAGAAGGTCGATCGCGACCTCAATCGCCTCCGCGGGCTGCTGGCGGGCTCTCCGGCCACGCTCATCCTGTGCGACAACGAGGGCCAGCTCGAGCGGCTGGAGGAGCTGCTCGAGGAGGGGCCACGCGGCGCGGGGCACGCCACGCTCGCGATCGGGGCGCTCGACGGCGGCTTTGTGATGCCGTCGCTCCGGGTGCTGACCGACCACGAGATCTTCCGGCGCGCCCGCCGCCTGCGCCGCCCGCGGCGCTACCGCCAGGCGGCGCCCTCGGCCGCGACCGGCGCGCTGGTCGAAGGTGACTACGTGGTGCATCTCGACCACGGGATCGGGATCTATCGCGGGATCAACACGATCACGGTGGAGGAGTCGACCCTCGAGGTCGCCATCGTCGAGTACGAAGGCGGCGATCGCCTCAACGTGCCGCTGTACCGGCTGGACCAGCTCGAGCGCTATCGGGCCGCCGGCGAGGACGGCGACCGGCCGCCGCCTCGGCTCCACAGGCTGGGTGGATCGTCCTGGGCCCGGGTTCGCGAGAAGACCCGCCAGGCCATCAAGCAGATGGCGGCCGAGCTGCTCGACCTCTATGCCCGCCGCACCGTGAGCGCGGGCTACGCCTTCCCGCCGGACACCCGCTGGCAGCGCGAGCTCGAGTCGAGCTTCCTCTACGAGGACACGCCCGATCAGCGGAAGGCGACCGAAGAGGTGAAGGCCGACATGGAGCGGCCCCGGCCGATGGATCGCCTCCTGGTGGGCGACGTGGGCTACGGTAAGACCGAGGTGGCCGTTCGGGCCGCCTTCAAGGCGGTGCAGGGTGGAAAGCAGGCCGCCGTACTGGTGCCGACCACGATCCTGGCCGAGCAGCACGGCCGCACCTTCCTCGAGCGGCTGGCGGACTTCCCGCTGTCGGTGGAGGTGCTGTCCCGGTTCCGGACCCCGAAAGAGCAGCGGCAGGCGCTCGACCGGCTGGAGAGCGGCAAGACGGACATCGTGATCGGGACCCATCGGCTGCTGTCCAAGGATGTCGATTTCAAGGATCTCGGTCTCCTGATCGTGGACGAGGAGCATCGCTTCGGGGTCAAGCACAAGGAGCGGCTCAAGGCGCTCCGGCTCTCGGTGGATGTGTTGACCCTCACCGCCACCCCCATTCCCCGGACGCTGCACCTCTCGCTGGCCGGCCTCCGCGACCTCACGCTGATCGAGACGCCCCCGCGCGACCGCTCGCCGATCCTCACCTTCGTCGAGCCATGGGACGATGCGCTGCTGGAAGAGGCGTTCGCGCGGGAGATCGACCGCGGCGGGCAGGTGTTCGTGGTGCACAACCGGATCGAGACCATCGAGACCATTGCCGCGCGGGTGCGGGCGCTCGCCCCGCGGGCCCGGGTCGGGGTGGCCCACGGCCAGATGGCGGCCGACGACCTCGAAGCGGTGATGCGGGACTTCGTGTCGGGCGAGGTCAACATTCTCGTCTCCACCATGATCGTGGAGTCGGGGCTCGACGTTCCCAACGCGAACACGATGGTGGTGCACGATGCCCACCGCTTCGGGCTGGCCCAGCTGTACCAGCTCCGGGGGCGGGTGGGCCGGAGCCACCGCCGGGCCTATTGCTACCTGCTGGTGCCCGACACCATCGATGCCGACGCGGAGGAGCGTCTCAAGGTGCTCGAGCATCATACTGATCTGGGGGCGGGCTACCGGATCGCGCTCAAGGACCTGGAGCTGCGCGGCGCCGGCAACCTGTTGGGAGCCGAGCAGTCGGGCCATGCCCAGGCGGTAGGCTTCGACCTCTACATGCGGTGGCTGGAGGAGACGGTGAAGGCGCTCCGGGGCCAGGGCACGGTGGAACAACCGGCCCCGCCCGACGTGGTGCTCGACCGTCCGGCCCACCTGTCGGACGGCTACGTTCCCGACGACGACGTGAAGCTCGACCTGTACCGGCGACTGGCGCGAGCCACGACGTCTGGCGACATTGATGGGCTCCGCGACGAACTGCGCGAGCGCTTCGGGCCGCTGCCGGCCGAGGCCGAGATGCTGCTCGACATGGCGCGCCTCCGCGCCCTGGGAGCGGTGCTCGGCCTTCAGCACGTGCTGGTCCGGGGCGACGAGGCCCGGCTCACGTTCCGTCAGGGGACGACGCCCCGACTGGCGGGGCTGACTTCGGCGCTGGATGACGTGCAGCTGGCCGCCGAGGTGCGCCGGACCGTCCCGCTGTCGCTCCGGCTCATGCGACTGGGTGGGGAGGCGATCGTGCCGGCGCTGGTCCGCGCCCTGAGGGCGGCGGTGAAGTAACCCTTTTCGGAGATGTCATGCGACGCAACGTGATCCTCGCGGCGGTCCTGGCGACCGGCCTGCTCGGCTGCAACTCCTTCCGCGACCTCTTCTCGGCCCACGCCGACGTGGCCGCCGAGGCCGCCAGCCAACAGCTCCCGGCGCAACGGCTCGCGCAGATCCTCAGCTCGGGCGGCAAGGGCGTCCGGATCAACCACGAGACCGCCGACTACGTGGCGAACGTGTGGGTTGACTACGCGCTCTTCGGGCAGGCCGTGGTGCACGGCAAGCTGCCGCTCGATTCGGCCAGCGTGGCCGATGCCGTGTGGCCCGAGCTCTCCGAGCTCAAGGGGAGCCACTGGCACGACACGCTGATGGCGCACCGCGCGTCGGTCAACGATGCGGCCATCGACAGCCTGTACGGCTCGGCCGACACGCGGGTGCTGCAGCATATCCTGTTCGGCGCCCGACCCAACATCGACTCGGCCCAGCGCAAGACGATCCGAAGCAAGGCCGAAGCGACGCTGGCCCAGATCAAGAAGGGAGCCAACTTCGATCAGCTCGCGGCGCAGCTGTCCGAGGATCCGGGCAGCAAGGCCGACAGCGGCTACCTCCCGCCCAGTCCCAAGGGCCGCTTCGTCGCCGCGTTCGACAGCGCCGGGTGGTCGCTCCAGCCGGGGCAGGTGAGCGGCGTGGTGCAGACCCCATTCGGGTATCACATCATCAAGCGGCCCACCCTCGCCGAAGCGCGCGAGCACATCGTGGACTTCCTGCAGGAAAAGGCCGGCCGCCATCTCGACTCGTTGTACATGGACAGCCTGGCGAGCGCCAACAAGCTCGAGGTCGTCGCCGGGGCGCCGGCCGCGATGCGGGCGGCGGCCGAGGCCACCGACCAGAGCCGGAACTCCAGCAAGGCGCTGGTGAAGTATTCCGGCGGCGAGCTCACGGTGAAGGACTTCCTCCGCTGGGTGCGCGCGCTGCCGCCGCAGTACTCGCAGCAGCTCAAGGAGGCCAACGACAGCACGCTGACCCGTTTCGCCCGTATCCTGACGCAGAACGTGCTGCTGCTCCGTGAGGCCGACCGCAACAAGATCGTGATCACGCCGCTGGAATGGGCGTCGCTCAAGCGGCGGTACGAGGAGCAGATCGACACGCTGCGCACCGAGATGGGGCTGCAGGACGGGGACATCACCGATTCGGGCGTGGCCATCGGCGAGCGCGAGAAGGTGGCCGGGCTCAAGGTCGAGCGGTACTTCGACGACCTCATCGCGGGGAAGGCCCGGCTGCGGCCGCTGCCGTCGGCGCTGGCCACGCTGCTCCGGGAGCGCATGCCCTACGACGTGCACGAGGCGGGGGTCAATCGCTCGGTCGAGCTGGCCACCGAGATCAAAGCCAAGGCCGACTCGGCCGCGCCCAAGGGGCCGATGCAGCGCGCGCCGGGTGGACCGCCGGTGCCCGGCATCGAGCCCGCGCCGGGCGGTGCGCCGCAGGGCGCCACGCCGGCCCCGAGCGCGCATCCCGCGCCGCAGGCCGGCTCATCCCCGCCGGCGCCGGCCAGCTCGGGGGCAACGCATCCATGACCCGTTCCGGCACCGCCGCCGCGGTCCTCGTCCTGCTGGTCGGCCTGGCCGGGTCGCAGGCGACCCGTCTGGCCGC
>DASSMN010000028.1:0-2958 GCA_035688885.1 Gemmatimonadales bacterium | reverse complement strand
GCCCGCCGGCGTCAAGGCAGCGGCCGGCCTGCTCGTCGTCTCCGGGTTGACCGATCTCCTCAATGCCACGGCGATGCACCGGGCGGGCGGGTGGGCGGCCTCGAGCCTCGTTCCGTGGGCCGCGCTGTTCCTGGTCGGCTGCGGCCTCATTGCCGGAGGACTGCTGCGACGGGCCTGGTGGGCGTGGTGGGTCGCCGTGGCCTACGGCGCGCTCCGCTGGCTGGCGGGCGTGATGGCGGTCCTGGTCGTCGAGCGTGGCGACGTGTACTGGCTCCCACCCAGCGGATACCAGAGCCTGATCGTGGTCTCACTCGCCGCGCTGGGGGGGGCGGTGACGCTGCTGCTCTCGCCATCGGCGCGGAAAGCGTTCCGGGGTGCCGTCGCCTGACCGCACCCTCATTCAGTTCTCATCGGCGCGCAGGCCGCGACGTTTGACGGTTATCGGGCCCAGCTCGGATCCCAGCCGTGCGGCGGCTTGGGTTCCGCCCCGGGCAGGCCGGGTCACGGGGGCGTCTACCGCGCCCGCTCCCCGCGCGCCACTGCTCGATAGCGCCCCGGCGGCCGCCCCCGCACCCGGGCGAACGCCCGCGAGAATGCGAACTCCGACTCGTACCCCACCTGACGTCCGATGGCCCCCACCGGCTCGTCGGTCTCGCGCAGGCTGCGAGCGGCCAGCTCCATGCGCCAGCGGGTGAGATAGGCCAGCGGCGGCTCGCCCACCACCGCGCTGAACCGCCGGATCAGCGTCGCGCGCGAGAGGTTGGCCGCGCGCGCCAGCCGCTCGATCGTCCACGCCGCGCCGGGCTCCGCGTGCATCCGGGTGAGCGTCCCCGCGACGATCGGATCGCGCAGCGCACGGAGCCACGAGGTGCCCTCGTCGCCCTGTCGTTCGAGCCAGGCCCGCACCACCTGCACGAACATCACGTCGATCAGCCGGTTCACGATCGTTTCCCGGCCGGCCGCCCGGGCCGATAGCTCCTGCTCGAGCAGGCGAAGCGTCGTGGGCAACGCGCTGCGGTCGGCCATGTCCTGTCCGGCGACCAGGAGCAGCGGCGGCAGCAGCGACACCAGCGGGTGCGCCACGTCGCGGTCGTACCGGTAGGCCACGCAGATGAGGCGGGTGGCGCTGCCGAATCCCGGAATCACGATCTCGCCGCCGGCCTCGGGCGTGAGCTGCTCGGCGATCCGGTCGTAGGGCTGCGCCGGGCCGGTCGCGGCGCTCGCCATGACGTGCGCCGCGCCGGTGGGCAGCAGCACGACGTCCCCCGCCTGCAGCTCGCGTGGCGCCTGGCCGGCTACCCGGATCCAGCAGCTCCCCGCCGTCACCGCGTGGAAGGTGGCCCCCGGGGCCCGGTGCAGGCTGAGCCCCCACGGCAGATGCGCCCGGACGCAGGCAGTCACCGATCCGCGGACCCGGAGCATGTCGAGCACGTCGGGCGGCACATCGTGGCGTTCCATCAGGGCCCTCTCGCTCCCGGCACTCTGGCTGACGCTCGTGGCGTGAGCCGTTGGGATAAAACATCGCGCACTCCAGTCATGGGTCGGCTCACGGCGGGGACCTAGGTTGCTTCACGACCTCGCACCCATGGAGCCCGACGATGCCGTTCCTCAATCATGGCGAGCCCTTCCCAGCCCTCTCGCTCGCGGCCGTCGGCGGCGGCCGCCTTGCGCTGCCGGCGGATCTGGCCGGCCACTTCGCGGTGGTCCTGTTCTACCGCGGCTGGTGGTGTCCCTATTGCAATGCTCAGCTCGCGGCGTTCGGCCGGGCCGCGGACCGCCTCGCCGAGCTCGGCATCGGGGTGGCGGCGCTGTCGGTGGACGCCGAGAGCGAGGCGGCGGCCCTGGTCACCCGGCTGCGGCTGCCCTTTCCGGTGGGCTACGGCGCCGACCCCGCCGCGATCGCCGCGGCGACCGGTGCCTACGTCGGTGAAGCGCGCTATCTCCAGTCCACCGGCTTCGTACTCGACCCCGAGGGTCGAGTCGAGCTGGCCGTGTACTCCAGCGGCGCCATCGGACGGCTGGTCCCCGATGACGTGGTAGGCTACGTCCAGTACCTCAAGGCCCACGCGTGACCGCGCCGGCGGCTGCCAGGTCGCAGCCATTGTGGCTGCTGGTGCTGCTGACCGTCTCGTGGGCCATTGCCTGGCCGGTGATCAAGATCGGCGTATCGACGGTCCCGCCTCTCTGGTATGCCTGCCTGCGCTATGCCATCGCGACCGTCTGCCTGATCGCGGTGGTCGCTGCTCGGCGAGGCATCGCGTGGCCGTCCGTGGGGGACCGGTGGCTGATCGGCGTGTCCGCCACCTTGCAGATGGCGATCTACTCCGCCCTCACCGGCCTCGCGTTGACGAGGCTGCCGCCCGGCCGCGCCTCGGTGCTGGCGTTCTCCACGCCGCTCTGGGTGGTTCCGCTCGCGGCCTGGCGGCTTCGCGAGCGCGTAACCGGCCGCGCGCTGGCCGGCGTCGTTCTCGGGCTGGCGGGCGTGCTGGTGATCGCCCTGCCCGCGCTCCGTTCCGATCGAGCGGGAGCGCGGGTTGCCTACGGCTTGCTGCTGGGCGCCTCGGCAGCGTGGGCGGTCTCGATCGTGTACGTCCGCGCGCATCGGTTCGGCGCGCCGGCGCTGGCCCTGGCCCCATGGCAGACATTGGTCGCCGCGACGCTGCTGGCTCCGCTGGCGTGGACCGCGGAAGGCCGGCTGCCGCCGATCGGCTGGTCCGGTATCCTGTCGCTCGCCTATGTGGGCCCCGTGGGGACCGCGTTCGCGTACTGGGCCGTGGTCGAGGCGGGCCGGCACTACCCGGCGAGCACCATGGCGATGGCCTTGCTGGCCACGCCCGCTCTCGGCCTGACGCTGTCCGCCCTCACGCTGGGTGAGCCGGTAGATGCGCCACTGCTCGTGAGCCTGGTGCTGGTCGCTGTCGGCATTCGTCTCGCTACCATGGTTCCGCTCGACAAGCG
>DASSMN010000280.1:0-7220 GCA_035688885.1 Gemmatimonadales bacterium | reverse complement strand
GACCGACGCCGGGGGAGCTATCTTACGGGTCGCCAGTCCGCAGCCGACCGCGACCCTTGCCCCCGAGCCCGATGGCCACTCGCACCTCCCCCCGCGCCCGAGCGTCCGCCAAGCTGGAGAAGGCGGACCTGCTGGAGATGTACCGCATCATGCTGCTCGCGCGGCGGATCGACGACAAGGAGATCCAGCTCAAGCGGCAGAACAAGATCTTCTTCCAGATCTCCGGAGCCGGCCACGAGGGCGTGCTGGTGGCCGCCTCGCGGGTCTTCCGTCCCGCCTACGACTGGTTCTACACCTACTATCGCGATCGTGCCCTCTGCCTCGGCCTCGGCATGACCGCCACCGAGCAGCTGCTCTCGGCCGTTGGCGCCGCCGCAGACCCCAATTCCGGCGGCCGCCAGATGCCGTCGCACTGGGGGCACAAGGCGCTCAACATCGTGAGCGCGTCCAGCCCTACCGGTACCCAGTTCCTGCAGGCCGTGGGCTGCGCCGAGGCGTGGCTTCGCTACTCCGGCATCGAGGGCATCAGTGAGCGGGATGAGCTGATCCACGGCGATGAGGTGGTGCTCTGCACCACCGGCGACGGCACCACCAGCGAGGGGGAGTTCTGGGAGGCCTTGAACACCGCCACCAACCTCAAGCTGCCCGTCGTGTTCCTGGTGGAAGACAATGGGTACGCCATTTCGGTCCCGGTCGAGGTCAACACGCCGGGCGGGTCGGTGTCGCGGCTGCTCACGGGTTTCCCCGGGCTGTTCATTCAGGAAGTCGACGGCTGCGACGTGCTCGCGTCCTACGACACCCTGGTCAAGGCCGTGGAGTACGCGCGGGCGCGCAAGGGGCCGGCGCTGGTCCACGCCAAGGTGATCCGCCCCTACAGCCACTCACTTTCCGATGACGAGGTCCAGTACCGGCCGGCCGCCGAGCGCCAGGCCGACGCCGAGCGCGACCCGCTGAACCGATTCCCCAAGTACCTGCTCGAGCACGGCGTGGCCGCCCAGACCGAGCTGGACGAGATCGTGCGCCAGGTCGCCGAGGAGGTCCAGGTGGCGTCCGATACGGCGCTCGCCTCGCCACAGCCCGCCACGGACACGGTCTATCAGTTCGTCTACTCCCCGGACGTGGACCCCACCTCCGAGCAATTCGACACCGAGGACGATCCCCGCTTCGCCGGCGATCCCACCACCATGGTGGACCTGCTCAATATCTGTCTCCGCGACGAGATGACCCGCGATCCGCGCATCGTCATCTTCGGTGAGGACGTGGCCGATTGCAGCCGGGAGGACAACCTCCCCGCGGTGAAGGGCAAGGGCGGCGTGTTCAAGGTGACCTGGGGGCTGCAGCGGGCGTTCGGGAGCGACCGGGTCTACAACTCGCCGCTGGCCGAGGCCAACATCATCGGCCGGGCCATCGGGTTGGCTACCCGCGGCCTCAAGCCGGTGGTCGAGATCCAGTTCTTCGACTACATCTGGCCCGCCTACATGCAGCTTCGGAACGAGCTCGCGCTCATCCGGTGGCGGTCGAACAATGCCTTTTCCGCGCCGGTCGTCGTGCGGGTGACCTACGGTGGCTACCTCAAGGGCGGCTCGGTCTATCACTCCCAGACCGGCGCGGCGGTGTTCACCGGTGTTCCGGGCTTGCGCGTCGTATGCCCGTCCACCGCGTTGGATGCCAACGGCCTGCTCCGCACGGCCATCCGCGCCGATGATCCGGTGCTGTTCCTCGAGCACAAGCACCTGTACCGCCAGACCTACAACAAGGCGCCGAACCCCGGCCCCAATTTCATGATCCCGTTCGGCAAGGCCAAGGTGGTGCGACCGGGCACCGACGTCACCGTGGTGACTTATGGCGCCCTGGTCCAGCGGGCCCTGTGGGCGGCCAAGCGGGCCGAAGAGCAAGGCGGCGTCAGCACCGAGGTCATCGACCTCCGCTCGCTCTCGCCGGTCGACTGGGAGACCATCGCCGCCTCGGTGCGGAAGACCAACCGCGTGATCGTAGCGTACGAGGACTCGCTGTCCTGGGGTTACGGCTCCGAGATCGCCGCCCGGATCGCCGATGACATGTTCGCCTATCTGGACGCGCCGGTCCGCCGGATTGCCTCCACCGACACGTTCGTCGCCTACGCGCCCGAGCTCGAGGACGTCATCCTGCCGCAGGTAGATGATCTGCAGGAGGCAATCGGGGAAATCGTGAAGTATTAGACGGAAGGACGGAAGGACGGAAAGACGGAAGGACCTGCCAACGCATCAGACCTCGGTCGACGTAGCACGCGAGGTGTGCAGGTCTTTCCGTCTTTCCGTCCTTCCGTCCTTCCGTCTTTCCGTCCCTTGTCACACATAGTTCCTCTCCAGCATCCCCGCCGCACTGGCATCCAGCAGCTCGGCACTCCGGACCTCGTCGAACGTCGTGAGCAGGTCATCCACTCGCAGCCGGCGCTTCCGGATGCCGCTCCACTCGTGCACGATCCGGCCGCGGTGCATCATCAGGGCGCGGTCCCCCAGCCGCACCGCCTGTGGCAGCGAATGAGTGACCATCAGCGTCGTCAGGCGCAGCCGGCCCACGATGTCCTGGGTCAGGCGCAGCACCTGCTCCGCACTCTTGGGATCGAGCGCCGCGGTGTGCTCATCGAGCAGCAGGAGCTGAGGCCGTTCGTAGGTCGCCATCAGGAGGGTGAGCGCCTGACGCTGGCCGCCGGAGAGGAGCCCGATTGGTGCATCCAGGCGATCCTCGAGCCCGGTGCCAAGGCGCTCCACTTGTGCGGCGATCTCGCGGCGTCGGAGCCGGCCCAATGCCCGGCCCAATCCACCCTGTCGGGTCCGATGGGCCGCCAGGGCGAGGTTCTCCGCCACCGTCATGGTCGGTGCGGTGCCGCTGAAGGGGTTCTGGAACACTCTACCGATCAGGGTGGCGCGGCGGTGCTCCGGCCAGCGGGTAATGTCCTGGCCGGCCAGCCGGATCGAGCCCTGATTGACCAGGAACGATCCCGCCACCGCGTTGAGCAGGGTGGATTTTCCCGACCCGTTGGTGCCCAGCACCACCAGGAACGCGCCGCGCTCGAGCGCGAGGTCGATCCCCTGCAGCGCGCGCATCTCCGCCGGCGTCCCCGGGTTGAAAGTGTGGCGGAGGCCGGTGATCTGGAGCATCGGCTCAGCCACCAAGTGCCTCGGCTGTAGGGGCGCGGCGGAGCCGCCGCCGGAGCGCCTCGGGTACCACCAGCGCCAGGAACACGAACACCGCCGTGAGGAGCTTGAGCGCGTTCGGGTCCACGCCGGCGCGCACCGCCCCGGCGATGAGGAGCCGGAACAGCACCGTTCCCACGATCACCGCCGCGATCCTCGAGGTAATGCCGCGTCGGCCGAACAGCGTCTCACCCACGATCACGCTGGCCAGCCCGGTGACGATCATCCCGAGCCCCATCTGGATGTTCGCGAAGCCCTGGTATTCCGCGAACAGGGCGCCCGACAGCCCGATCAGGCCGTTGGCCGTGACCAGGCCGACCACCACCGCGCCCGACACCGACACGCCGAGGGCGCGGGCCATCTGCGGGTTGTCCCCGGTCGCGCGGAGCGCGAGACCAAGACCGGTGTGGAAGAACATGGCCAGCACCCAGGCGACGACCGGCACGATCAGCAGCATGAGACCCAGCGCCGCCACGGACCGGGCCACGACCGGTGTCCCGAACAGGACCAGTGTCTCGGTCCCGGGCGCCATCCAGGCAAGCGCCTGCTCCGCTCGCGAGAACAGCGTCGGCACATTGGCCACCGAGCGATCGCCGCCGCCCATGATGTAGAGGTTCCCGCTGTAGAGGGCGGTTGTGGTGAGAATGCCCGCCAGCAGGGCGTTCACGCCGAATCGGGTGTGCACCAATCCGGTCACCAGCCCCGCCATGGCACCGGCCCAGGCGCCGACGGCCGTGGCGGCCGCGGGCGGCCACCCCTGGGCCAGCAGCGCGGCGGCGGCCGCGGCGCCCACCCCGAACGCGCCATCGGTGGTGATGTCGAGCAGGCCGAAGATCCGGTAGGTGAGGAAGACTCCGAGGGCCAGCAGTGAGAGGATGAGCCCGATCGTTACCGCGCCGATGAGCAGGTTCACGCCGCCGCCGTCACGCTCGCGATCGGCCCGGTCCAGCACAACCCGCGCAGGAGCGTATTCTCGCCGGCCCCGTCGGGACCCCGATCGTCGAATACCACGTGCCCCACCGTCCGAAGCGGCTGCGTCTCCAGCAGCTTGTCGACCAGCGCTCGCAGCGATACCGTGCGCTGCGGCATCGGCCGGTACTCGAAGATCAGGACATGGAAATGGCCGACCAGGTCGCCCTGAGGCCCGAGCCGGCGGAGAAACCCGGCCAGCGGCTCCGCCGGTCCTCGCGCCACCACCCCGGCGACGAGCGCCGTCCGCCGGCCGGTGGCCCGCTCGGGCGAGAAGCCCAGCCACTCGCGCATCTCGTCGGCGTCGAACCCCAGCGGCGCGTCCAGCGCGGCCGGCGACCGCCGCACCGTTGCAGTGACCAGTTCCGCCGCTTCAGCCGCGATGACCAGGCCGGCGGTATCAGCCCCCGACGTCGCCAGCGCCACCTCCGCCACCTCGGTGAGCGGCACGCTCGCCGCACCCGGCTGGGGGCGAAAGCGGATCAGGTTGGAGAACGCCCCATCGCATACCAGCCCTGCTCCGAGAACGGCGCGGGGCACCGAATCGCCCCGGGCGGTGACCCAGTCCGGCGTCAACCCGCCGTCGGTGGGCAGGTAAGCCACGGTTCCACCGACCCCCAGCAGCTCTCCGAACCGGGAGCGAGCGTCCTCGAACCCCTCGCCGATGGCGCCCAGTCCGATGCCGAACACCGGCGAGGGAAAGTGGATCGTTCGGCAGGCGGCCGGCTCGAACCCGCTGGCGAATCCATCCGGCCGGCCCACGACCGTGCAGGCGAAGGCGCCGCTGTCGTGTCGCCGTGAGGTCTCGTACTGGCCGGCCGGCCCGACCATGGCCGGCACCTGCCAGGCCTCGCCGGTGAACTCTCCCGAGGGACCGATGAACGCGGCGGAGGGCCGTCCGGGGCCGCCGGCCACGCGGGTATCGCCAGGGAGGAGCAGCAGTTGTTCGAGGAGGTCGGCGGCGGTGAGCGCCTGCAGCACGGCCGGCGAAGGGGCGGAGATCCGGAGCTCGCCGCGCAGCGCGCTGAAGTCGCGGTAGCGCTGCCCCAGGACGTTGAGGCCCGGCGAGCTCACATACTCAACCTGGGACATCTCGAGCACCACCGAGCGCAGGCCATCCCGGAGGAGCTCATCCAGCGCGTCGGACAGATGGCGGGACCACTCGCCGTCCAGCCGACCGGTCAGGCGCACGAGGGCACTGCTGCCCACGTGCGCGGTGACCATCTTCACTTGCCGGCGGCGGCCTTGTCGTTGACCTGCTCCTTGGTGGCCGTCAGACGATAAAACGGGATCTTGGCCGGGCTCTCACCTTTGAGGATCCGCGCGATCATCTTCCCGGCCTCCACGCCACCCTGCTGGAAGTCAGGGTAGAAGGCTGCCGTAGCGCCCTTCAGGATCTCGAACGGCGAGGGCGAGAACACCGGCACCTTGTGGTCGCGCGCGACCTGGATGATGCTCTCGAACGCGCCGTGGGCCGCGTTGCCGTAGATCTCGATGGCATCGACCTTCTTGCCTACCAGCGCGGTGACCGCCTCGGTGCCCTCGCTCACGTTGTTGATCGGCACGGTTTCCACCGTGAGGCCGGCCTTCTTGGCGGTAGCCGTCATCTTGTCCTTGAGCCCCACCGACAGCGGCTCGGCCGGCGAGAACAGGATGCCCACCTTCTTCACTTTGGGCACCACCCGCTTGATCAGCTCGATCCGCTTGGTCTGCTCCGGATCGCCGAAGCCCGGCGAGTACACGCCGGTGATGTTGGCCGCGTGATTGGAGTCGCTGGTGCCTGCACCAGCGGCAAACGGATCCGACAGAATGTTGAACACGATCGGGAGCGTCTTGACGCGCTGCACCGCGGCCTGCAGGGTCTCATCCTGCAGGGTCACGATCACCTTGGCCTTGGCGTCCACCGCCGCGTCGATCAGGCTCGGCAGGGTGGCCAGGTCGCCCTGGGCGCTGGAGATCTTGAACTCGTAGTCGTGTCCCTGTTCGAGATCCGACTCCTGCAGGCCGACCTTGAGGGCGTCCTCGCTCCACTCGCTGCCGATCCAGTCGGCGGCCCGGATGATGGCAATCACCGGTACCGCGCCGCCCGCGCCGGCGGTCGCGGCCGTGCTGTCGCCGCCCGCGCTCTTGGCGCCCTCGCCGCCCTTCGCGCATGCCGCGGTCGCGAGCATCGCCGCGAGCGCCCACCCGGTCCGGGTCACGCCCGAACCGCGCCGGATCCTACCGAGACCACGCATGCTCTGCCTCCTGGAGAAAGGATCGGCCCACAACAGCGATGCCTCCCCGGAGGGGAGGCACGGTGATGCAGGCGCAAAGCGTTCACTCCCACTGGATTGACGGTCCATGTCCTCCGCCCGCGAACGATACAATACACTAGTCGAGGTCGCGCCGGAAGGAGGCTCGCCAGGGCCCTCGGTTCGAGGTCGTGCCGGAATCGGATCGCCGTCGGCGCGGCCAGGGGCCCGCCGCCGTGCAAAGGACCGGCACCGGGGCTCCAGTATCGTGATGTCTTGAGGGGAAGGGCGGCGGGCGGACGGCGAATCGGACTATGGCCGCATGGCTTCCCGGATCTCGCCGGCGGCCGCGATGGCGTTGTCGACGTCTCGGGACAGCGCCTTGGCTTGCTGGGTGGCCTGGGTGAGGTCGCCCAGCACGGCAGCCACGCCGGCGGAGCGGAGCCGGAGCAGGTCGAATCGCACGTTCTGCATGGCCAGCACGCAGGATTCGAGGTGGCTCGCCACCTGATTCCGCCGGCCCTGAATGTCCACGATGGCCTGGCGCTGACGCTGAAGCAGCGAGAGCCGCCGCGCCCGCTCCGGATCATCCGGCTCCTTGCCCAGCGCAGCGAGCCGCTCATCGATCTGGAGCAGCTCACCGGTGTTCATGCTGGTGTCCAACGCGTGCAGGGTCCGGGCGAGATCGGTGGCCCGCTCGTACAACGCAGCTACGGTCGGCTGGACCTCGGGCAGCATTTTGCGCTCCGAGGGGGGGAGCCGATCGAGCAGTTTGAGGATGGCCTGGCGGTCGCCTTGCACCTGCTGGATGGCGCCCAAGTGGGCGCCGAAATCCTCGGGC
>DASSMN010000621.1:0-4580 GCA_035688885.1 Gemmatimonadales bacterium | reverse complement strand
CGGAAACGTGGTGAGCTGGCGCGGCTCGGCGCCGGGCGTGGCCTCCACCACGTAGAGGTCGTAGTTGTCGGTCCGGTCGTACTCGGGCCGCCGGCGGCTCACGAACGCGATCGACCGGCCGTCGGGCGACCAGGACGGGAGCTTCTCGTCGTAGTCGCCCTTGAGAAGCTGGGTGGCGGTTCGCGTGGCCACGTCGTAAAGCCAGAGGTGATCCTGCTGTCCTCGTAGCCAGCCCGTCTCGTCTTCCTTGAACTGGTAGCGATCGATGACGATCGGCAGGGCTGCCTTGCTGGACGTATCGCCCGGGGCCTTAGCGCCGGGCTCCGAGTCGCTCACTACGAGGACCAGCCGCTTGCCATCGGGCGACCAGGCCAGGTCGCTCACGCCGCCCGGCAGGTTGGTGAGCCGTTCGGGCTCGCCGCCTGCCCGATTGTAGAGCCAGAGCTGAGCGACCTCGTGGGGATCGTCGCGGTCGGACAGGAAGGCGATCCAGCGGCCATCCGGGCTCCAGCGCGGGGCATGTTCGCCGGAGGGGCTCCTGGTAATGCGGATCTGCTGCGCGCCGTCCCAGCTCGCGAGCCAGACGTCGGTATCGTCGTGGTCCTTCCCGGTGTCCGACGCCGACACCACGTACGCGATCCAGGCGCCATCGGGGGATACCTGGGGATCGCTCAGGTCGCGCACCTTGGCGAGGTCGCCGGCGTCGATCAGGCGCTGGGCGTGAGCGGCGTGGGCCCCGAGACCGAGGGCCAGCACGGCGGCAACAAGGGTTCCTCTGATCATGTGCATCCTTTGGGCACGCGACACTCCTGCGATGGGCGCCTCATGGGCCCTTGTAGACCACCCCGCCCTTCATGACGAACCGGACCTTCATGAACGAATGGAGGTCGGCCAGCGCGTCGCCGTCAACCGCGATGATGTCGGCGTACTTCCCGGGCGCGATCGAGCCGACCCGGTCCTCCCACTGCATGAGCTGCGCGGCCCAGATGGTGGCGCTCTGGAGCGCCTGCATCGGCGTCAGCCCGTACTTGACCATGTACGGGAGCTGCATCGCGTTCAGACCGTGCGGGTAGACGCCGCTGTCGGTGCCGTAGGCGATCCGCACGCCCGCGGCAACCGCCTTGCGGAAGCCGACCCGCTGCGCCTCCGTGGTCTCGGTGTTCTTTCGCAGAATCTCCGGCGACCAGTGCTCCGCCCGGCCGACACTGTCGATGTAATCGCCGTTCCAGATGTCGGCCACCAGCCAGGTCCCGTGCGCCTTCATCAGCGCGATGCCTTCGTCGTCGATCAGCGACCCGTGCTCGATCGAGCGGACGCCCGCCCGCACTGCCCGCTTGATGCCGTCGGCGCCGTGGGCGTGAGCCGCGACGAAGGTGCCGTAGTCGGCCGCCTGCTCCACCGCGGCCCGGAGCTGCTCCTCGGTGTACTCGGAGGTACCCGGCTTGGTGCCCGCCGTGAGCACCGCACCGGTCGCGATGACCTTGATGAAATCGGCCCCGCCATTGAGGATGGCGCGCACCCGGGCGCGGACCTCGTCGGCCGTGTTGGCGACGCCGAACCGAAAGGCCGGCGGGACGACGAGATCGGGCGCTCCGCCGGTGACCTCGCCGCCACCGCCGGAGACGGTGAGGTAGGCGCCCGCCACCTTCATGCGCGGTCCGATCACGGTGCCGTCGTTGATCGCGTCGCGCAGTCCCACGTCCACGAAGGCCCGGTAGGTCCCCACGTCACGGACCGTCGTGAACCCGGCCAGCAGGGTGGCGCGCGCGTTCCGCACGCCGCTCATCGCTTCCTGGGTCTCGGTTCGCTCCAGCGGCTCCAGCACGTCGGCCGCCTGGGCCTCGCCGACCAGATGGCTGTGGCAATCGATGAGACCCGGGACCACGGTCGCGCGGCTCAGGTCGATGACCCGCGTCCCTGCCGGGAGCCGCGTCGAGCCGGGCTGTACCGCCGTGATCCGATCGCCGCGGATCAGAATCACCTGATCGCGGCGAACCTCGCCCTTGTCTACGTCGACCAGACGCCCGGCCCGAACGGCAATGACCGCGGGCTCCTGTGCGCGGACCGCGCCTGCAGCCAGGAGGCACACGAGCGTGATCGGCGCGAGCCTAGACGACGTTCGCCTCGGCATGGCGGCTCCTGCGGTGACGTGGGAATGGGGCGAACGCGCGACGACCGGCGCCGCATGGGCGCCGGTCGGGAGAATATACGCGGCGAAGTGGAGCGGAGCGACGGCGCTCCGACTACTGCTTCCGCTCGTCGGGCGTCTTCACGTCCACCTTCGGAACGGTGACTTCCTTCTTCTCGGTGGTCACCTTGGGCACGTTGATCGTGTCCTTCACGGTGCCGGTCTCGACCGTCGGGGTGGAGACGGTATCGGTGGTGGTGCCCAGCGTGGGCTTCTGCACTTCGTATTCGCCCTCGCCCGTCTTCTTGCAGGCCGAGGTGACGACCAGTGCCGCGATCCCCGCGGCCAGCGTCAGCTTGTTCACGAGCGGCCTCCAGTCTTGAGGTTCGTGATCGTGTCTTGAGGTTCGTGATCGTGCCTTGTGATGGGCTTTCTTGGCCCTGCAATCTGGAGAATTCAGGCATCAGCGCCCGTAAGCCGGGTCACTGCGGGGGGAGGCGGGAAAGTCTTTTCCTCATCGAATGTCGAAACTGTTGACAACGGAAGGTTAAACTCGTTGTCAGCAAATGATTAACAACATCAATTATTGATCAATTTATCGTCAAACGGCGTGGAGGAATCTCGCGGGGTCTTCAGCAAACGGCGGGATTGCTGGCCTGGCAGGGTGAAACGACAACGGCCACCCAGTGGTGGCCGTTGCGTAGTTCCGGGGGTCGGCTCCCCTGGCGGCGCGTCAGTCCTGCACGAGAATCAGGTACTTGGAAGCGGACCAGAACTCCTCGGGCTGCGCAATCTCCACGGTGCCTGAGATCTTGCCGTCCTTGGTCACGCCGGAGGCCAGATAGGTCGGACTCTGCCGCGAAACGATCTTGTACTTCTTGTCGGTGCGCGGCAGCGGGATCGAGGTGTTGGTGGTCTTGTCGATCGCGGTGAAGCCCTCGGGGCTCAGATTCCGGGCCGGCTCCAGCCGGGTGCCGCCGAACACCAGGAACTTCGAGCCTTCCTTGGTGATGATGCCCTTCTTCATCAGCTCGTCCTTGGTGCCGATCGCGTAGTACACGGTGTTCTTGTACGCGGTCAGGTTCACGACGGTATCCGTGAGCGCCGCCTTATCGCTCTCGAGCTGGCCCTTCTGGGTGGTCAGGGTATCCACCCGGCCGGCCAGGGTCGCGATCTGGGTGTTAGCCGCCGCGAGCTGCTGCTCGTAATCCGCCTTCTGCGCCTCGGCGGTGGTGCGGAGGTCCTCGATCGTCTTCTTGTAGGTCTCGATCTGCGCCAGCAGACGGGCGTTGCGCTGGCGGGAGGTCTTGGCCCGGGCCTCGGTCTCGGTGAGCTTGGCCTCGCTCTCGTTCAGCTTGGCGATGACGGCCTGCACCCGCTCGAGTGCGGCCTTACGGTCCTCACGGTCCTTCCGGGCCCCGGGCAGACCCGGGTCGCTGCTTGTGGTGGAGACCGTCAGGCTCTTGGCCTTGGCCAGCTCGCTGTTGACATCGGTCACGAACTGGGTGGTTTCGAGCACTTCGGTCAACAGGCTGTCCTTCTGGGCCTCGGCCGTCTTGGCGTCGGCCAGGGCCTTCTTGAGCTCGGCCTGGTTGCAACCGGTCGTCGCGATCGCGCCGACCACCAGCATGGTCCAAGCGAACTTCCGCATGCGCACCTCCCCAACTCTGCGTTGATATGGGTACCCTGCACGGACGCCAACTTTGCGACCAGTCCGCACAAGAGCGCCCGCCCACACAGGGACGGGTGCGCCGGCCAGAGGGAGCCGTACTCCGGAATGCGGTAGCTGGATCGTAAAGGCGTCGAACGATAATGGGGTGGCACCCAAGTAGCTACCCCTTCGCCACCTAATGTGATCTGGATCACATTTCACTTTAACGGGGACCTGGCGAGCCTGGCGGGAGCCTGCGACAGCTAAGTGCAATCGCGATGGATGAATCTGAGCAGAAACGAGGTCGCCTCGAGCCGGACCGACAGCCGAACGAGTGTCCGGCGGGATCAATGATCCTTGCCACCGCCGTTGCCGTTCCCCTGTCCATGGCCGTTCCCATGGCCATTCCCGCCATGGTTGTGACCACCGCCGCCTCCCCCACTCCCGCCATCACCTCCACCGCTCCCACCGCCTCCGGTTCCACCCCCACCGCCTCCTCCACCGTCGCCGCCACCACTTCCGCCGCCGTTGCCGCTACCCCCGTTTCCGCCACCGCCACCGCCGTTCGCTGCGCCGCCATTCCCGCCACCACCGTTCCCGCCACCACCATCATTCCCGCCACCCGGTGGTCCAGCCGAGCCGCCGCCGCCACCTCCACCGGGCGGATCCTTGGCGAGGGCCCGCAGCTGGAACGTGACCACCAGGTCCTGACCCGGCGTGACCACCTGCGCCTGCAGTGGCTGATCCCCTGGAACGGTGCCCAGGCGGGCGCTCGCAGCCGCCCGGCCGAGCGAGTCGGTA
>DASSMN010000060.1:0-2204 GCA_035688885.1 Gemmatimonadales bacterium | reverse complement strand
TTGCCCTGTTCCGTCGCCTTGCGGCGCCCAGGTGTTACCTGGCAGTCTGCCCGGTGGAGCTCGGACTTTCCTCGAGCCAGCCTCGCGGCCGGCCCGCGACCATCGCACTCGACCAGCGAGATCAATCTAACCCATTGCCGGGAAACGGTCTACTTCGGAGGATCAGCCCTCGCCCAGCCGCGCCAACCCCCGCTGCGCCTGCACGATGAAGGGCTGCAGCGTCGCGTCGGCCGACTTCCACTGGGCCAGGGCCTCGCGATACTCCTGCCGCGCCTCCGGCCGGCGTCCGAGCTTCTCATACGCCGCCGCTCGGAGCAGGCGCACCCGGCCGAGCATCCCCCACCGGGAGTCGAACCCGCCGGTGTAGAGCGAGGCAGGCTGGAAATCCTGCAGCATTCGGAGCGTGGTCTGGTAGTCGCCCAGGAGGTAATACGCCTGGGCCGCCAGCGGTCGGGTGTACCCCGGGACCGACCACTTCATCATCCCGTGGCTCAGGGTATCAGGCTCCGCCAGCGCTTTCCTCGCGGCGACCGAATCGCCCCGACTCAGCGCCAGCAGGGCGCGGACCTCGCGTGAGAGCGGGTCGCCCGACATCGTCCGGTACTCGACCAGCGCGCTGGTGTCACCGGCCAGTCCGGTGAAGAGGCCGATGGCGGCCGACGCCCCGCTGTGGGCAATGTGCTTACGCTTGTCCGGGCTCGCCATCCGCCCCGCTTCGGCCGCACTCTGCCAGACCTGGCGCAGCGATGACGCCGGCGCCCCGATCGCGGAGTAGAGATCGCCCAGCGCCATCCGGCGCCACGACTCGTCCGTGGGCTCGTTGGGCTCGCGCGCGGCGTGCTGCACCACCTCTCGGCGCACCTGCTCGGCGAAGTCGAGGGCCTTGGCGGCGCTGGTGAGGTCCCCCTGGTACGCGAATACGTTCGCCGCCGCGGCGATGTCGCCGACCACAGTCGGGGTGCCCTGATAGGGACGGAAGTCCTGCGCGGCCACCGTATCGAGCGCGCTCTTGAGCTGCCGGGCCGCCTGGTCCACCTGGCCCGCGGCGAAGCGGATACGGGCTTCCACGAACGGCTGCTCGGGATGGCGCGGCGACGTCTGGCCGAACCGGTCGACCTCGGCGATCGCCGCGTCGTACTTGCCCGACGCCACGTAGGCGTTGACCATGGCCCCATGTGCCCGGAGCGTGGTGGGCTGGGCCGACACCCAGCTCCGCGCGCTCGCCAGCGCCTCGGCCCGGGCGCGGCGCACCGCCAGCTGCACGGTCGAGCTGTCCAGCAGCGGCGTCCCGTCGCGCCGGTAGGCCAGGGCGAAGGAGTCGGGCGTGATGAGGGCGTACAGGGGACGATTGCTGGCCGCGCCGCTCAGCATGCTCTGCACGTGATCGTAGGCCAGCGCGTAGTCGGGGTCCAGCTGGAGCGTATGGTTGAACGCCCGGATCGACGCGGTGTATTGGGGGCCCAGGTCCACGTTGGTGGTATCGTGGAACCAGGCCTCCCCCAGGCCGTACCAGGCATCCGCGTCGTCCTTGTCCCGCGACAGGAGCTGCTGGTAGAGCCTCCGGGCCTCGGCGTATTCGCCGGCCAGGAAGGACCGGTAGGCGTTGATCACCGTACGGTCGTGAATCGGCAGGTTGCTGGAGAACGTCGTGGCCCGCACGATCGCACGGGTGGCGATAGAATCCTCGGTGCCGGTGAGCCAGCCGCGGGTCAGCGCCAGCTTGTAGTAGGCCAGCCCGAACGTGGTGTCGATCGTCAGCGCGCGCTGCAGGTCGCGCTCCGCCCCGGCCAGGTCCCAGCGGTTGAGCTGCTCGATGCCGGTGAGATAGGCCCGGTATGCCTCCAGCGACATGGTAGTGGAGCGGGCAACGCTTACCGGCATCTCGCCCGGGGCCCCGGACAGATTCAGCAGCTCGCCGGCCAGGTGATCGAACAGCGGCCGCACGTCCTCGCCCGGCCGGTCGTCCACCCGCGCCACGCTGACCCGGTTCCCGGTGGCCACGTCGTAGACCCGGGCCACCAGGTGAAGCGAGTCGCCCGCCCGCTCGTAGTCACCCAGGACAACCGTCCAGACCCCGGCCTCGCGGGCTAGGCGGCGGGCCATGTCGAGGCCGATCTCGTCGCCGGCCACGAGCTTGTGCCGCGCGAGGAGATCGTGCAGTCGCTCGTGGTCCACCACCGACAGGTCGTTCCACTGGGACAGGT
>DASSMN010000064.1:0-4171 GCA_035688885.1 Gemmatimonadales bacterium | reverse complement strand
TGCTGACCTGGCTGCCCGGCACGTGGAAAGCCTCGCGCGCGCCGGTGCTCCGGCCCAATGAGCCCTACACGATTCTCGACCAGCGGCTCGAGCGCTGGGCCCAGCCGGGCGATGTGGTGCTGGTGCGGTCCTATCCGTCGGGCGTGATCGGCGTGGCCCGCTATCTCGAGCGCGACATTCCGCTGGTCGCCTGGGTCACCCAGCTCGGCACCCGGCGTACGCCGGCCGACCTCGAGCGGGTGCTGCGGGGCCGCCGCCGGGTGGCGCTGGCGACGATCCACGCGGGCGGCGCGTCCGACCCGGTCCAGCCGTGGCTGGAAGCCAACGCGCGCCTGCTCGGGCGCGACAGCTTTCGCCGGTCGAGCGCGGAGGTCCTCTACTTCGCGCCGCTCCACGGCGAGACGTTCTTCGCTCCCACGGACGTAGCCGGCCGATGGGAATGACTCCGGCCCGGGATTATCTTGGCGCCATGCCGCAGACGAGCACGGCGCCGGTGACCACCATCCGTCCACCACGGGGGTGGGCGCCGCTCGAGATTCGCGAGTATCTCGGGTCGCACGAGCTGCTGTACTTCCTCATCCTCCGCAATCTCAAGCTGCGCTACAAGCAGACCCTGCTCGGGGCGGCCTGGGCCGTCCTCCAGCCGCTCCTCACCATGGCGGTGTTCACCGTGATTTTCGGGCGGCTCGCGCGCCTCAGCTCGGACGGTCTTCCGTACGAGGTGTTCGCCCTCGCCGCCCTGGTGCCGTGGACCTACTTCGCGACCGCGCTGGCGCAGGCCGGGAACAGCCTGGTGGAGCAGCACCAGCTGCTCACCAAGGTCTACTTTCCCCGTCTCCTCCTGCCCCTGGCGGCGGTCCTCGCGGGACTGGTCGACCTGGCGATCTCGTTCGTCATGCTGCTGCTGGTGCTCGCGTGGTTCGGCATCGAGCCGTCCGCGCGTCTCGCGGCGGCGCCGGTGTTCGCCATGCTGGCCGTGGCCGCGGCATTCGCTCCCGGGCTCTGGCTGGCAGCGTTCAACGTGCGGTATCGCGACGTGCGCTACGTCATTCCCTTCCTGGTGCAGATCTGGCTGTTCGCCACGCCGGTGGCATACTCGGGCAGTTTGATTCCGGAGCGGTGGCGGCCCCTGTACGGGCTCAATCCGATGGTGGGAGTGGTGGACGGCTTTCGCTGGATGATCGCCCCGTCCGCCCCCTTTCCCGCCACGGAGCTCGCGGCGGGGGCGCTCGCCGTGGCCCTGGTCCTGCTGACCGGCCTCTTCGTCTTCCGGCGAATGGAACAGTCGTTCGCCGACGTGGTCTGAGCGATGCCGACTGCCGTCACCCGCACGCGGGGCCCCAGGTGAGCCGGCCGGTCATCCGGGTGGAGCACCTCGGCAAGCAGTACCGCATTGGCCAGGCACGCGGAGGCAAGACCCTGCGGGAGGATTTGGCCGATCTGGTCCGTCGGCCGTTTCGCCGAAACGGCGCGGCCGAGGCGCGCACGGTGTGGGCCCTGCGCGAGGTCTCGCTCGAGGTCGAGCGGGGCGAGGTGGTGGGCATCATCGGCGGCAACGGCGCGGGCAAGAGCACCCTGCTCAAGATCCTCTCACGCATCGTTACCCCAACCGAGGGCTGGGCCCAGATCACCGGCCGGGTGGGATCGCTGCTCGAGGCGGGGACCGGGTTCCACACGGAGCTCACCGGCCGCGAGAACGTCTACATGAGCGGGGCGATCCTCGGCATGCGGAAGGCCGAGATCGACCGCAAATTCGACGAGATCGTCGCGTTCGCCGACATCGGACCCTTTCTCGACACGCCGGTCAAGCGCTACTCGAGCGGGATGCAGGTCCGCCTGGCCTTCGCGGTGGCCGCGCACCTCGAGCCGGAGGTGCTCATCGTGGACGAGGTGCTGGCGGTGGGCGACACGGAGTTCCAGAAGAAATGCCTCGGACGCATGCAGGACGTCTCGCGCGGCGATGGCCGCACCGTGCTGTTCGTGAGCCACAACATGGAAGCCGTGCAGCGACTCTGCGGTCGCGCCATCCTGCTGGAGCGCGGTTGCACCGTGGCGGCCGGCCCCACCGGGCCCATCGTCGCACAGTACCTGGCCCACAACGAAGCGCCCACCTCGGCCGGTGCGTGGATCGACCTTTCGGGGGTGGACCGGAGCGGCAGCGGCGTGGCCCGGGTGCGGCAGGCCCGATACCGGAGCGAGGGTGGCCCGGGAGACGGCCAGCCCTATCCCGATGGGCCGCTGGTGATCACGATGAAGATCGATGTCACCGCGCCCTGCACCATCCCCAGTGTGGCCGTCACCCTGTACGATACCCAGGGCACCAAGCTGGTGAACGCCGACACCCTGCTGGTGGGCCGGACGCTCCGGCTCGAGCCGGGCACGCATGAGCTCACCGTCCGGATTCCCGAGCTGCACCTCAACCCGGGCGTTTATCGCATGGGCTTCTGGATTGCGGGTCCGCTCAACGCCATCTACGACTACATCCTCACAGGCTGCGACGTGGAGGTGGTCGCGTGGAGGCCGGCAGGCCCCGGCGGCCCGGTTCATGACGACGGCGTGGTGACCTGCCGGCTCGAGCTGCTCGACGCCGGCTGATGCTCAGGGCGGCCCGGGAGACCGGAGGAGATCCTTCACCTCGGCCGTCCACAGCGCCAGGAACAGCGAGCGCCGAAGCGCTTCCGCGGAGGGTCGTCCGCCGGCATCGGCCGCCGCATGGCGCGCATCCGAATGCGCATGGACCAGCCACACCAGCGCGCGAAGGGGACCGAGGGTGGCGGGGCTCAGGCCGAGGGCAGCGGCGTAGCGCTCGAGGCTTCGGCGGCGCACGGCGCCGGTGCGGCTCTCGGTATCGAGTGACCGGTGAAACGAGGCGACGCGCTGATCGCGAGTTCGCGCCCCGTCCACCCCGAAGGACGCGTAGGCGAGGAAGTACAACAGATCCAGCGCCGGCAGCCCATCAGCCTCCCCCGACTCCCAATCCAGCACCGCCAGGGCGTTCTCCGTCCCGACCAACACGTTCCAGGGCCCGAAGTCACGTTGCTCCGGGACGGCAGGCAGGTCCCCGATGCGGCGCACGATGGCCGCGCCCTCGCGAAGCAACACGCGGTCCACCACCTCACCAAAGTCCTGCTCGAATCGCGCCAGCATCGGCTCCACGAGGGCCTCGAGCCACTCCGCCGCCGGCAGGACCTGACTGCCCGCCGCCAGCGCGGCCAGCCAATCGGTCGCTCGCTCCGACCAGACGGCGAAATTGTCACCGTTGATGAGCCCCTCGAGCGGCCGCCCGGCGAGCGCCGTCTCGACGATGATGGGCGTGCCGTCGCACTCATACCGAGACAGCAGTCGGGGCACGCCGGCCAACCCCCGCGAGCCGATCCGCGCCAGGACGTCGGCTTCGCGCCGCACTCCGTCGGCGGCCTCGGGCACGCGCGAGGCCTTGATGGCCGCTACCGGGAGGCTCTCCGGCTCCGCGAAGGCCAGCAGCACCACCTTGCTCACGGTCCGCGGGCCACCGGTGGCCAGGAGCAGCGAGAGTCGCTCCGGCCGACCGGTGGGGATCCCGTCCAGCCACTCGGCCCGGGGCCACTGCAGCGGCCCAGGCGCGGAGCCGGGCTCGGCCGTCGCGATAGCACAGATCGAGCCGCGCAGGTGGCCGCGGAGGGCCGCACGACCCCGGCCGGCGAGCTCGGCCGCGAGCCGCCGCACTCGGCCGCCCCGAAGCCGACTCCTGCCCCGGACAAACGCCTCGGCTCCGGGAGCGTCGACTGGGATCCAGTAGGACGGAAGGCTCGCGAATCGCGGCCAGCGCCGGTAGCAGATGATGAACTCGAAGCCTGCGTCTCGAAGCGCCGACTCCACGTCACGGGTGCCCGCGCCCGAGGGCCATTCGGTGTAACACACTCCTCCTGGCACGAGCGCGTCGCGCAGCGCGCGCAGGGTGGCGCCGTCGGGCGCCACCGCCACGGCGAGGTCGCACGTGTCGGTCCCGGCGTCCGCCACGACATTGCCTGCAATCTCCCTCAGTGCGTCCGCCAGGAGGCCGCTCGCGCGGCAGAGGACCCGACGCGGATGGGGCGACGTCAGCAAAAAGCGCCAGTCGACCAGACGGAGCCGCACGTTCCGTGCGGACTCGGCGGACTGCTCGGTCATCCGCCGGTGACCTCGTCGTAGA
>DASSMN010000077.1:0-2745 GCA_035688885.1 Gemmatimonadales bacterium | reverse complement strand
GAGCTCGTGCTTCGAGATGAAGGCGCTCGGCGTCAGCTCGAAGATGTCGAGCCCGCGCGAGATCTCCGAGCTCACCATCACCCCGTTGTACCAGTAGACCGACCACGAGCCCCCGCTGGCCATCTTGGTCGAGTCCACCGGCCCCCGGTCGAAGAAGGCGATCTCCTTCGGGTGGGCCGCATCGGTCCAATCGAACACCGAGATGCCGCCCTGGTACCACGCCTGGACCATCACGTCCCGGCCCGGAATCGGAATGAGCGAACCGTTGTGCGCCACGCAGTTCTCGTTCACCGTCTGCGGCGCCAGCATCTTGTAGTAGCTCTGGAACTGCATCTTGCGGTCGGCGAGCGTGAAGATCGCGTCGGCGCCCCACTCGGGCTTGTCGGTCTTGCGGCACTTGGGCTGCCCGCCGCCGCCCCACTCGTCCGAGAACAGGATCTTGGTTCCATCGTTGTTGAACGTGGCGGAGTGCCAGTACGAGAAGTTGGAGTCGGACACGGCGCCGATCCGCTTCGGGTTGGCCGGGTCGCTGATGTCGAGCAGCAGGCCGTACCCGCCGCAGGCACCGCCGGCGAGACCGATCGCCGGATACACCGTGATGTCGTGGCACTGCGTCGGACCGGGCTTGGTGCCGTCCGGGTTGGTCGGCGCGGTCTGGCTCTGGTACTGCTTGGTCATTTCCGGCAGCGCCTGGCGCAGGGCCGCGCTGTCGGCCGCGGTCGGCGCGCCGCTGCCGCCCCGGGCCTCGATCACCTGGGCCAGCAGATGCTCCACCGTGTTATTCGACAGCACGTACTCCTCGCTGTCCACCTGGGCGACGAACCCGCCCTTGGCCTTGGCTTCCGCGACTTCCTTCTTGTGCTCCGCGATGTCTTCCGGCGTCTCGCCGTGCTTCGGCGGCTCCACCAGGTCCTGGAAGATTCGGGGCGAGCTCACGATCGCCGCCTGCTCCGGATGCGCCACCGGCACCTTGATGACCTCGATCCGGAACAGGGCCGAGTTCGGGTCCTGCGACGGCATCGCGGCCACGCAGCCCGGGAGCTCCTTGTCGGAGCGGACCTGCGAGGAGCCGGAGATGTACACGTAAACGTTCTCCGGGTCCTTCGGATCGACCAGGGCGGTGTGCGTGTGCGAGCCGCGGCACGTCTGCACATTGCCCACGTTCTTCGGGTGGGTGATGTCCGTGATGTCGAAGATCCGGAGCCCGCGCAGGCGATCCTTGCTCACCGTGTCCGTCACGCCCTCGGTGCCGCAGTCGAGCCGCGCCGAGAGGTCCTCGCCCGAGACGAACAGCAGGTTGCGGTAGACGGAGACGTCGCTCTGCGAGGCGGGGCAGACGTACGCCGTCTTGAGCGAGGGCTTGGCCGGGTTGGAGATGTCCCACACCTGCCAGCCGTTGTAGTTGCCCTGGATCACGTAGTTGCCGGTGAACGCCAGGTCCGAGTTCGTGTGTCCCACGAACTGGGGCGAGGGTGGCGTCTTCGAGACCACCTTGAGGTTCCAGGTGGCTTCCGCCGCGTTCATCTGGCCGGCGCGCAGGCCGACGCGGGGGTCGGGGCTCGGCGCGGTCGTGGACATGTTGTCCGCTGGTGTCGCGGAGCCCGTGCCCGACGAGTGGGCACACCCGCTGGCGGTCAGCAGGCCGGCGGCGAGCGCCAGGAGCGAAAGCTGGGAATGGGCCATACGGTGGGTCCAGGTGATCACGGTGCGCTTCTTTCGGAGGTGAGAGCCGCGAGCATGGTTTGCATCCGGGCGATCTCGGTAGACTGATCTGCGTTGACGTCGTTGGCGAACTTGAACACGGTTTCGTCGCGCGCCGCGCCGGGCGTGTCGAACAACTGCTGCACCATGGTCACGGCGCCGCGGTGGTGCTGAATCATCCCCTTGAGGAACAGCGTGTCGAACGCGAAACCGCGCGCGGAATCGAGCGCGGCCATCTGCGCCGGCGTCAGCATGCCCGGCATGCTGCATTTGATGGCCGGAACCCGTCGCGGGTTCAGGGGCGGCCTGGCCACGGTCGGCCAGCCACTGGCGCATCGTCGCGATCTCGTCCTGCTGGGCGTTGATGATCCGCTCGGCCAGCCGCCCGATCGATGGATCCGCCTCGTGCGTCGGGACCATCGCCGACATCACGAGCGCCTGCGAGTGATGCCCGATCATGTCGGTCATGAACCGCACGTCGGCCTCGGTCCACGGACGGCGCAGGCTGTCGGCTCGCACCCGCTCAGACGTGGCAGAGGAGGAGGATGTTTCAGAAGGCGACGGGGCCGTCTGGGGAGCCGGTTGGGAAACCCCGGAGGAGCGGCCGCAGCCGATAGCCGCCAGGGCGAGCAGGGCGGCGGTCACCGAGCGAAGCAGAGGCACGGGCATAATGTCGGACCTTAGGATAGCACCGCGGGGCGATCGGACAAGTGGGAGGGGTGGCACGTCACCCCGCCGAGGGCGCAGTGACACGCCCCGAATTACTCTCGGCGGCGCGCTGGAGCAGCAGGGTTCGCTCGCGGGCATTCTGCGTGAGCGAGGCCGCGCGCTCGAATTCGGCGCGGGCCTCCTCGCTTCGACCGAGCTTGGACAGCAGGTCGCCGCGGACGCTTGGCAGCAGGTGATACGTCTTGAGGCTGGATTCCGACTGAAGCGCATCGGCCAGCTCGAGGCCGGCTGCCGGCCCGCGCGCCATGCCGACCGCCACTGCCCGGTTGAGCTCGACCACCGGCGACGGCGTCCGCTGAGCCAGCTCATCGTAGA
>DASSMN010000097.1:0-3728 GCA_035688885.1 Gemmatimonadales bacterium | reverse complement strand
GGACAGATCGCGCAGGCGGGTGCTCGGGAAGGGGACGGTAGATCATACGGCGACGGCTTCTGTCAGACCAGAGATCGAGTGCCGGGGGCCGCGTCCCTACGCCGCTCTGCACATGATCGCCGCCGCTCACCGCGATCTGACCGGCGATCGCCTAGTACTCGTCGTGCCGTCGGAGCCAGAAATCCGTCTCGTTGCGACCCTTGGGTGCGCGGTCGAGCCACTGGTACATCCCCCACAGTCCATCGAGTCCACGCGAATAGGCGGAATAGGCGTGGTAGATCACCCCGTCCTCGAGCACGAACGTGCTCATGCCCGGCCGCTCGCGCGTGAAGGTCGCCACGTCCGTACCCGCCATGGCTGCCACTTTGGCGACCGGGCCGGGATCCTCGGCCTCGCCCCATTGGGCGGTGTCGCGCCCCACCAGCGCCGGACCTTCTTCGCGACGATAGTTGTATTCGATGCCCCCTTCCCGCTGCTGCGCCTCGCTGAACCAGACGTTGAAGTCCGCGTTGAAGTCGCTGTCGAACGAGGAGGCCCATGGAAAGGTCCAGCCCATGCGGCGCTGGTAGGCCTGCAGCTTTACTAGCGGGGCCCGCGACACCGCTGTGAAGGCGACGTCGTGGTTGGCCAGGTGAACCGTAATGCCGTTGAAGCCGTCGGCGATCGAGGAGCAGGCCGGACAGCCTGCGGTGTAGTCGGGGCCGAACATGAAGTGGTAGATCATCAGCTGGGAGCGGCCCCGGAACAGGTCCGCCAGCGAGGCGCGCCCCCCGTCGGTGTCGAACCGATACTCCTTGTCCACCCGCACCCGCGGGAGCTCCTGCCGCCGACGCGCAACCTCGTCGCTCCGGCGCGTGAGCTCCTTCTCCGCCGCAAGCAAGTCGACTCGCGCCGCCAGCCATTCCTGCCGGGAGACCACCTTGGGGCTTGCTGCATGGTGAGTGGTAGCCATGATGTTCCTCCTTGAGAGACTAGTCCTTGCGAGACCCAGATCCGGGCGAGGCTCAACCCGCCCCAGCTCGCTTGCGCGCGCCGCAGCGATACTCTACCGTTCGGTTGATTAAATTATATTCAACCGAACGGTTGAACGCAATCCCCTGCGACACCCTTGGCGGACCCATGCTGGACCAAGTCTATGGCGCCCTTGCAGATCCGACCCGGCGCGCGATCCTGGGCATCCTCGCCGAAGGCGAGGTCAACGTGGGGACTTTAGCCGAGCGCTTCCCCATCTCGCTCAACGGCGTCTCCAAGCACGTGAAGGTGCTGGAACGAGCCGGTCTGGTCGAGCGGACCGTCGCCGGTCGCGAGCACCGGCTCCGCCTTCACGCCGATCCGCTGCGGGAGGCCTCGATGTGGTTGGACCATTACCGCACTTTCTGGGATGCTCGGCTTGAGTCGTTGGAGGCCTTCCTGCTCGACCCGCAGCGCAGCCAGAAGCGTAAGAGAGCGCCGGGGCCACGGGAGGGCGATCGATGAGCGCCACCGACGAAGCGGCGCCGGTGCTGGTGGTGCGGCGGCAGATCGCAGTGCCGAGGGAGCAGGTCTTCGAGGCGTGGCTCGATTCGGAGAGCCTGGCCCAGTGGATGCGGCCGGGCGACTGCACGACCGCTACGGTCACCGTCGATCCCCGCGTGGGCGGCGGGTTCCGCATCGTGATGGACGGGCCGACCCATGGTGCCGTGGAGCATCACGGTGAATACCTGGTCATCGAGCCGCCGTCGCTGCTGTCCTTCACCTGGATTTCCGGACCGACCGAGCACAAGGCGACCGTCGTCACCATCGAGTTCCATGAGCACGGCGCCGGCACCGAGCTGGTGCTCACCCATCGGGGGCTTCCTGCGAAGGCGGTGGACGGTCATCGAAAGGGATGGACCGATGTCGTGCGACTGCTGGATGCGACCCTTACCCGAAGCTGACCCCTCGCGGTCAGCTCGCGGATGCGAAGTGAGGTCGCGCAGGCGATCTGGCCACCCGCCCGCCGCGGGCGCACATTAGCGGGTCGAGATCCCCGACCGCGGAGGCATTGCCGGTGCCGAGTCGCACAGCCAGGTGCCATGGCTTCACCTTCCACTATCGGAACGAGCCGGAGTTCGAGCTGCTGTCCCGGGAGATCTTCGAGGAGGGCGAATACTGGTTCTCGTGTGAGCGCGCCGATCCCACCATTCTGGACTGCGGAAGCCACATCGGCCTTTCCATCGCCTGGTTCAAGCACCGCTTTCCGCGGGCTCGCATCACGGCGTTCGAGCCGGACCCCGAGACCTTCCAGCTGCTGCAGACCAATGTCGCCGTGAACCGATTCGACGACGTGGAGCTGCTGAACCTCGCGGTAGCAGCCGAACGCGGTGCCGCCCGCTTCTACGGCGAGTTCGGGGTCGCCGCGCCCATGGCGTCCGCGCATTCGCTGCGGCACGACTGGGGCACCCAGCGATCCGGGCAGTCGATCGTGGTGAACACCGTGCCGCTGTCCGACTACATCACGGGGCCGGTCGACTATCTCAAGGTGGACATCGAAGGTGCCGAGATTGAGGTGATGGCCTCAGTCCAGTCCCGCCTCCACTTGGTCCGGGCGCTCGGTCTCGAGTTTCACGGAACCGGCACCCATGCGCGCGCCGACGAGGAGGATCTGGTCCAGCTGCTGCGCCGGACCGGGTTCGACGTGGCCGTCACCCCCAAATCGGACGTCATCTTCCCGCCCGAGATCAGTGGCTGGGTGGATCGGGTTCAGCCCTATGTGTCCGTGATCAAGGCGGCCCGCCGGACGTAACGCACGCCCGCACCTCTGCCGCCGCCTGGCCGGTCCCCCGCCGCAGCGGCCGCGGCGTTTCACGTTCGCTTCACGCCCCGCCCTCATACTGTCCGGGAGTCATCGCGTTGGCGGCAAGGTCATCGGTCGAACGAAAGGCCGACCTCACGTCTTCCCTTACTCGGAGTCTGCCATGAGAGCCGGTCGCCGCGTCGGATCCAGCCTGCCCTTCGTCGCGCTGCTCGCGTTGCTCGCCGCACCCGCGGCGCACGCCCAGGGCATCGAGTCTCCTCGAGTTCCCGTCCGGACGGCCATCAAGGAGATCAACACGCTTCGGGCCGAGTATGCCGACCTGTACAACAAGAAGAACGTCAGTGGCCTCACGGCGATGTATGCGCCCGATGCGGTCATGATCCGCGCCGACGGAAGCACGCTGATCGGCCAATCGGCCATCGGCAAGGCGCTGGGCGAGGATGCACCCTCCTGGGAGCAGGTCACCATCGCGTCCGACACCATGCGGGTCTTCGGCAATACGGCCTGGGACGTGGGCACGCTGACCAGCCGGTCGGCGGATGGCGCGGCGAGCGTGAGCCACTATCTGGTCGTGCTCCGGCGCGGGGTCGAGGCCTGGCGGGTCAGCAGCGTGGCCGTCGTGGATCAGAAGCCGGTAACCGCGACGAAGTAGCTGCCCGCCGCTTTGCCTCGGGCTCGAGCCGACAGGGGCCACCGTCTTCGCGGTGGCCCCTGTCGCGTTGCGCCGCCCTGCGGTCATGCAGCCGATGCCAGGCCATCGTCCGGACGCCTAAGGCGTCCCCGCGACTCGGCGCTCGCAGCGAACGTCCTCTAGTCGGCGTCAGCCGGAAATCCGTTGCACAGCCTGTACGACCTTCTCGAGTCGGCCCTTCACCTCCTCGGCGATGGGAAGCACACGCCCATTGTGCGTCAGCTCGAGCGCGGCAACCGGATCCAAGGCGGCAACCACGCT
>DASSMN010000630.1:0-18628 GCA_035688885.1 Gemmatimonadales bacterium | reverse complement strand
GACTTCGCCGACGCGGAGCTGCGCCGGGCCGATCTGACGCGCGTGGACCTGCGCGAGGCGGATTTCACCGGCGCCGATCTGACCGAGACCAACCTCAGCCACTCGAACCTCCAGGGCGCCGCCCTGAGCTACAGCATGCTGGTGGGCGCCCTGCTGACCGAGGCCGACCTGCGGGAGGCGATTCTGCGGGAGTGTGACCTGGCGTTTGCGGTGCTGAACGGGGTCAAGCTGGCGGGAGCGGACCTCGACCGGGCCCGGTTCTCGGGCACGGTGATCGCGCGCTGTCGCGACCTCCGGCTGGTCCGCGGGCTCGACCTGGCGGAGGTGCCGCGGTCATCGTCGATCGACCTCGAGAGCCTTCGGCATCTCGCCTCTCACTCCTGAGGCGGCCTGAGACGCGCCGCAATCCGCGCCAGAAGGTCGGGCGGCGCCTCGAGCGACTGGAGCTTCCGGCGCACGCCGGCCAGCACGCTCGCCTCGAAGGTGAACTCGCGGGTGCAGGCCTCGCAGATGTGCAGGTGCTCCTCCACCAGGCGCATCTCGTCCGGGCTCAGCTGCCGGTCGAGATAGTCGTCCAGTCGGCGGAACGCCGCTTCGCAGGTCATCCGATCCAAGGGCTCGCTCATTTCAGGCCTCCGGCCGAGCGGAGACGATGCCGTCGTCCTCGGCCACCTGCCACAGGGCTTTCTGAAGCATCTTCCGTCCACGATGTAGCCGCGAGCGCACGGTGCCGACCGGGCATTGCAGCACCCGGCTGATCTCCTCGTACGAGAAGTCTTCCATGAAGTACAAGGTCGAAACAACCCGGTACTCCTCGGGCAGCCGGGCGATCGCGGCAGCCACCCGCTCCGTCCCGAGCGTGTCGAGCAGCTGGGCGGCCGGATCGGGGCCGGCGGTGGGGAATCCCGTCTCCGCCGACCGGGCGTACAGATAGAGGTCGGGCGTGTTGTCGAGATCCGCCGTCACCGGCCTGCTCTTCTCCCGCCTCCGCGACGAGAAATAGCAGTTGGTGAGGATCCGGAAGAACCAGGCCTTGAAGTTGGTTCCGGGCTCGAACGACTCGAAACCGCGAAATGCCAGGAGGGCGGCTTCCTGAACCAGGTCTTCCGCGTCGGCTCGGTTGCCGGTGTATCGGACCGCCACGCCGAAGGCCGAGTTCGCTAGGGGCGTGAACAGCGATTCGAAGCTCGCGGGAGCCGTGGCCTGCATCGTCACTGGCGAATCGCGCGCCCGATCAGGTGGCCCACCGCGCCCCCGACCGTCGCGCCGGCCAGGCCCACACCGATGGTGACACCGGTGCAGTCGCGCGGCCCGTTCTCGGAGTTGCCGCAATAGGCCCGGGCCTCGAGGCCCGCGGCCAGCCCGAGCCCGACCGCGCCGATCGCGGTCCCCAGCCAGCGAAAGTCACGGCGCGAGACGGTGTCGGCCGGCGGAAGCCTGAGCCTCGGGGCGGCCACCGGCTCGGCCTGGAACAGACGGGGTGAGAGATGCTGCGCCGACGCCGTACCGGCCAGGGTCAGGAACAGCCCGACCAGCAGCACGACGCGCACACCTGCCGGCGCCATGCGATCAGTCCGCCGTCCGCGAGGTGACGTGCCCGCAACGTGGGCAGGCGTGCATCGCTTCCAGCACCCCGCCGAGCTCGGCGTCCACTCGGCCGGCGCCGCCGTAGACCACCTTCTCGGCGTGGTAATTCATGGTGGCGCCGCACTTCGGGCATTGCATGGGATTCACTGGCATGGCCGCGTCTTATTGTAGGGTGATGTTCTCTCGCGCGTACCGGAGTGCTTTGCCCATCCAGATCAGCTCGCCCAGGAACTTGTCGATCCGCCGCACGAACGACCGATCCAGCAGCTCGCCGTCCTCGCTGAAGACCTTGCCGACGCTGCCGAAGTTGACGTCCCAGAAGATAGTGACCAGCCCGAGCTCGCGGAGCACCGGTAGCGAAGTCTCGATGACCCTCGTGCCGCCGAACGGACCGGCAGAGACCGCTACGATGCCGGCAGCCTTGTGGATGTACTCCTGCAGGCAGCTGTCGAGCACGTGCTTGAGGAGGCCCGGCATCGCATGGTTGTATTCCGGAGCCACCAGCACGATCGCGTCCGCCTGGTTCATGGTGGCGGTGAAGGCCGGGTCGCCGGTTCCCTGACCGTTGTCGTCCAGCCGGTGCATGAGGCTGCCGACGTCGATCAGCTCGGTTCGCACGCCCTCGCGCTTCTGGAGCTCGCCGTGGACCAGCCGCGCCGCGTGCGCGCTCATCCGGCCCTTTCGGGCGGTACCCAGAATCACTGGAATGCTCAGGGGACGGGGCTCGGCCATGGGACTCCCGGGAGAACGACAGCGGTCGAGAAGTGGAATGCCGTTGGCCGGGGAAAGGTTCCAGGCGGGTCCGCCCTACCGCCTGGGCCAGCCCGCCCCGCGGGTCGTGAGCCGGATCCGGTACACCACGGCGTTGGCCGCGATGAAGAGGCTGCTGCCGTCCTCCTCCCCCCACGCCACGTTGCCCACATTGCCACCGAAGTCGAACCAGCCCAGCATGGCACCATCGGGGGCAAACACGTAGACCCCGCCAGGCCCCACACCAAAGATGTTCCCGCTCGCATCCACCTTGAGCCCATCGGCGGTACCCCGGCGGTCGGCCAGAGACCTGGTCCCGTCGTACAGCACGCGGCTCGCGCCCAGGGTACCGTCGGACTTCACGTCGAAGGCCATCCAGACCAGCCGCGCGCGATCGGCATTGGAGACGTACAGCGTACGTTCGTCCGGCGAGAAGGCGATGCCGTTGGGGGCACTCAGCTCCCCGGTCAGCAAGGTCAGCTTCCCATCCGTCGATCGGCGGTACACGCCTTGGAACGGCACCTCCTTGGCCGGATCGTCGAACGTGCGCGGCAAGCCGAACGGCGGATCGGTGAAATAGAGATCGCCGTTCGACTTGAACACCAGATCGTTGGGGCTGTTGAGCCGCTTTCCCTGGAACCGGTCGGCCAGGACGGTGAGCCGGCCGTCGGGCTCACGGCGGGAGATGCGGCGGTCGCCGTGCTGGCAGAACACCAGGCGGCCCAGCGGGTCGATCGCGAGGCCGTTGGATCCCGGCTCCTTGCCGGTAAACGGGGGCGTGGCGGTGTAGCCGCTGGGCCGGAGAAAGACGGTCTCACCCTCGCCTTCCTTCCACCGGAACACCGCGTTCTCGACGACGTCGGAGAACAGCAGGTAGCCGCCGTCGCGCACCCACACGGGCCCCTCCGCCCAACCATGGTTGGCCGCGATCTTCTCGAACACCGCGCCGGCCGGCACCAGCCGGTCGAACCTCGGGTCGAGTCCCCGCACGACCGGCTCATGCGTCGGGCGGGGCTGCAGCTGGGCCAGGGCCCCGGGCGCGTGGGCGCCGATGATACCGGCGATCACCAGCAATCCGACCGCGCTCCGCTGCCACGGCCTGCCGGGTGCGTACCTCATCGGCTGGCCGCCTGAACCGGCGCCGAGGGCCGGATTCCCGCAATGTTCACCCGGATCCGGTACAGGCCGGTGCTGGCGGTGAGATAGAGCGACTTCCCGTCGGCATCGCCGAAGGCGAGGTTCGCGTCGTGCTCCGGCGGCACGATCCGGCCCAGCGCCTTCCCCTCGGCCGAGAGAATCCAGATGCCGCCCGGGGCGGAGACGAAGACGTTGCCCGCCTGGTCCACCTTGATCCCGTCCAGCGCCACCGGCTCGGCACTCTTCGTGAAGTCGTGGAAGACAGTGCCGTTCGCGATGGTGCCGTCCGGCTGGACCTCGTAGCGCATGAGCACTTTGTGCTTCAAGTCCCAGTTGTCCACGTACAGGTAGCGCTCGTCGGGAGAGAAGGCGATCCCATTCGGGCCGCTCAGCTCCTTCGTGAGCAGCACCACCCGGCCGTCCTTCACCATGTACACCCCGCTGAACGGCAGCTCCTTCCGCGGGTCGTCGAACGCCTTGGGCAGGCCGAACGGCGGATCGGTGAAGTAGAGCGTCCCGTCGGAGCGGTAGACCAGATCGTTGGGGCTGTTGAGCCGCTTGCCGTCGTAGCGGTCCGCGAGCACGGTGAGCTGGCCGGTCCGCTCGAGGCGCGTCACCCGTCGGTTGCCGTGCTCGTCAATCGTGAGCAGGCCCGTCGGGTCCAGCGTGAGTCCATTGGACCCCGGCTGGTGGTACTCGCCGATATCGAACCCCGTGTACCCGCTCTTGGTGCGGAAGACCGAGACCGCACCGTCGGGGCTCCAGCGGTAGATGGTGTTGGCGTTGGGGTCGCTGAACAGCAGGTAGCCGTCGGGGTGCCACACCGGCCCTTCGATGAACTGAAACCCGCCGGCGAGCTTCTCCAGCCGGGCGCCGGGCGCCACGATCCGGTCCAGGCCCGGATCGAGCCGTACCACGCGGCCGGCGGTGGCCTGCGGAGCGCCGATCTGCTCCGCGCGATAGAAGTCCAGCGTCGCCGAACGGACCCAGATGAAGTTCCCCGGCGGGTTCGACACCGGGCCGTTGATGCCGAAGATCGCGAGCTGGATCTGCTGCCCCGGCCGCGCGCTCCGCGTGAGCACCACCCGGTTGGGCGCGTTGAATCCCTTGATCAGCTGACCGCCGGTCTGTCCCAGCACCACCGGCAGCTTGCCATCCACCCAGACCTCGGCGTAGTCGTCGATCACCAGCTCCAGCACGACGGTCGAGCCGGTCACGTCGAACCCGGCCACCCGGTCGGGCAGAGTGACCCGGGTCCGATACCAGTTGAAGGCCAGCCGCCCGTTCGAGCGTCGGGCCTCGAGCGCCGCGGGCTCGATGGCCTCCCACGCCGAATCGTCGAAGTCCACTCCTTCGGCGTGTGGTGAGATGTCGTTGGCCCGGTTCGGAGGCCCGGAAGGCCGGAGGTCCGGCCCCGGCGCATGGTGGTCCACCTCGACGACCTTGACGTCGCTGTAGCGCCATTGCGCGTGGACCAGGGCGGCGCCGGCCGTGGTCCGAAGATCCACCACCGCGCCGGGCAGGACGGCCGGCAGGTCGGTGGTCACCTGGGCGGTGGCCCCGGACGGAGCGAGCGCCGCCGCGAGCGCCGCCGCGAGCAGGGCCGGATGGGCGCGCGGCATCACATCGCTCCCTTGGCCGTCTCGCGGCCCGCCTGGCGCACTTTGACGACGTAGTAAAGGAACGGCGCCTGTACCTCCTTGAACCAGTGCGGCACGCCGTTGGGAATCACGACCACGTCACCCACCTGAAGCTGGCGGGTCTCACCACCCTGGATCGCGGTACCACGCAGCTCCTCCGGGCCGATGTCCTTCACGGCCACGGCGGTGCCGCCGGTCACCAGGGTGGCTGACCCCTGGAGTACGTACGCGATGTCGGTGTCCCGGGTATGGATCTCGACCATGCCCGGCCCTTCCCGCCGGCTCGCGTGGATCTTGTAGTCGCCGACCTCGACCAGCGGCATGCCCTTGGCGAAGGCCGCCTGCACCTGGTCGTGACCGATGAGCCTCACGCTGCCGTCGTCCGATTGTGCCCGGGCCGCGCCCGGAGAGAGCAGCACCAGCGCGGCGACGCCGAGCACCAGTCGAGAGATGTGCATGATGACCTCCGCCTAGTTGGACGCGGCGGTCGTACCGCTGAGCGCGTGGGCGCCGACGACCGCGATGGCCGCGTCCCGCGCCGCGCTGGAGGCGCCGCTCACGCCGATTGCCCCGACGACCTGGCCGTCCACCACGATCGGCTCGCCGCCGTTGAGCGGAGCCGACCACACGTTGAGCAGCGGCGTGCGGCCGCCGACGATGGCGTCTTCGAGGATCTTGGTGGGTTTCTGGAACAGGGCGGCCGTCCGCGCCTTCTCGGTCGAGATCGTGGCGCCCATCGGGAAGGTGGGCTGAATCCGCTCCAGGTACATGAGGTTGCCGCCATCGTCGACGATCGCGATGGAGCCGCCCTCGTTGCCCTTCCTGGCCTCGGCGGCCGCCGCCGCGGCCACGGCCTTGGCGCCGTCCAGGGTGAGCGTCTTCTTCCCCTCGGTGACCTGCGCCTGAGCCTGGCCCGCTGCTGCGATGAGCGACAGAGCGACCAGGAGAGAACCGGTGAGCTTCATGGCGTGCTTCTCCTGTGCATGGGGTGGCGAACCGTGATGCGCCTCTAATGCGCCCACCCGGGAGCGGGTTCCAGCGGCTGGGTCCTGGAACCCGCTCGGGCCGTCACGGCATTACAGTCGGCCCGGGCCCGCGTGGGCCGCCGCTGTCCCACACTGGAGGTTCCCATGTCCGTCGTCCGCACGTCGTCGGCCGCCATCAGCCTCCTGTTCTCGCTGCTTCAGCTGGCGGCCGCCCAGGTTCCCGTCGGCGAGGACCCGGTGCCGCGTTACCCTGGCAACTACAAGGTGCTGATCGAGAACGACCGCGTGCGGGTGCTGGATTTCCGGCTGCGCCGGGGCGACACCGAGGAGTTCCACTCTCACCCTGCCCACGTCCTCTACGTGCTCGAGCCCTTCAAGGTCAGCTTCAGGCTGCCCGATGGACGCACGTCCATCCGCGAAGCCAGGGCGGGGGACGTCCTCTACAGCGACGCGGTCACGCACTCGCCCACCAACATCGGGTCCACCGACGCCCACGGCATCCTGGTCGAGCTCAAGAGCCCGGCCGCTGCCGACGCCATGGCCCAGGCGCTCACCGCGGTCACCTTCATTCGCGGCAAGCCCGGGGCCGAGGAGGAGGTCAAGCGCGAGCTGTTGAGCCTGTCGGCGCCGACTCGCGCCGAGCCTGGCAACCTGCGCTACGACTTGTATCGGTCTGTGGATGAGCCCGGTCAGTTCATGCGGCTCGAGGTGTGGCGGAGCGCCGCGGCGCTCGAGCTGCACAAGGGCAGCCCCTACCTGCGCGCCTCCTTCGAGCGCCGCAAGGATCAGGGCTGGCAGACCGAGATCACTCGCTGGATGCGGGTTCCCGAGGACCTGAATCGGGCGCCTTGAGCGCCCGTTCGGCATCAGCTGGCGATCCGCCTGAGATCCAGCGTGATTGCCGGGCGTGCGGGGGCAACGATCCGCGGCTCACCAGAGCCCGTGAAGCTCGCCGCCGCGGAACTGGAAATGCCGAGGATCGAACGTCCTGGTGAACAGGCCCTGCCGCCGCCTGACATGAGCGCGATTGACCAGCCGCTCGGCGAACTCGCGTGACCGCATCCAGATTCCCGCCTCGATCTCGGGGTACTCGCCGGCGAACTCCGCTCGAATCTGAACTTCACGCGGTAGTGCGACGGCGGACGACTCGAGCCGGGCGCTGGGCGCGTTCATGGGGGCATCCCTCGGTGCCAAGGTGAGGTGAAGTGCTGGTCAGGGGTCTCCCGCTGAAATGCAGCGGTGGTGAAAAAGATTCCCGCTGAGGGAACCGAGGCCGGGCGATAGGGCCGGGTGCCGTCGACGGCGGCTGGTACGCCTCGCCGGAGATCCAAAACCACGTTCGGAGCGTCTGGATGGCGAGACGACTCTGACACCCCGGACCAGGACCACATCATGAATGGACCACGTCACCTCCACCGGTTCGCCCTGCTGGCCGCCCTGACAGTGGTGACCGCCGGCGCCGCCATTGCACAGCTTGCCCAGCCCGTCCGAGCCCCCGGCACGCGGAGACCCGCGCCCGCCTGGGACAACGCCAGCTGGCTCAATGCGAGCGCCCCGCTCCGATTGGATCAGCTCCGCGGGCGAGTGGTGCTGCTCAACTTCTGGGTCTTCACCTGCGGCAACTGCACCCGTACGGTGCCCTCGCTGGTCGACCTCGACCGGCGGTACCGCTCGCAGGGTCTCACGCTGATCGGGATTCACACCCCCGAATTCCCCCCCTATGCGGGCGAGCATGATCGAGGGAACGTCGCCCGGGCGCTCGCGGAATACGGGATTACCTACCCCAACGCGCAGGACAATGATCGGCAGACCTGGGACCGCTACGACATCCGGTACTGGCCCAGCTTCGTGCTGATCGACAAGCGCGGACAGATCAGGTACGAGGGGGCGGGGGAGTTCCACCTCCATGACGCCACGTACCAGCTGTGGGAAGGGCGAATTCGTGAGCTGCTCGCGGAGTAGGCCTGTCGCGACCCTGCTGCTCCTCGGGCTTGCCGTCACTGCCTGCCGGTCCGCCCCGAGCGCGGACGCCGTGCGTCTCGAAGCTGGAGTGCGGCAGGGCAGGAAGGTCGTAGCGGTCGTGCCCGCGCCGGGGTTTCGAATCAACGCACGGGTTCCGCCGGCGCTCGAGCTCCGGAGCGGCGCGGTCATCCGCTTGGCGGCGGGCCGAGTGCTGCCCGACTCGAGCTACTACGTCGAGCCGCCCTGGGCCGTCCGGCCGGTGGGCGAGCGGCTGAGGGGCGTGCTGCGCGTCAGCTTCTGCCGGGCCAGCGAGGCGCTGTGCCGGACTGCATCCCTGCCGGTCGATCTGCGTGAGTGAGCCGAGCGCCGCACGTCCCGCATCACCGGTCCGACCTCATGCGGCACGAGGGCGCGCCGGCTGCGGCGCGCACCCTCGTGCCCTGCGCTCGGGCTAGCGGTAGCCTCCTGAGGCCACCAGAACTTCGCCGGTCAGCCAGGCAGAGTCGTCCGACGCCAGGAACACGGCCACCGGCGCGATGTCCGCCGGCTGCCCGAACCGCCCTAGCGGCGTCTGGGCCACGATGTTCCGCTGGAACTCGGTGCCGATGATCCCGGCGCTGTGCGCGCCCTCGGTCTCGACGCCGCCCGGGTTGAGCGAGTTGACGCGAATGTTGCGGGGCCCGAGCTCCTTGGCGAGCACCCGGGTCATGGCATCCACGGCGGCCTTGCTCCCGGTGTACACGGCCGAGAGCGCAGGGGTCGTCGTGCTCACCACGCTACCGAGGTTGATCACGCTCCCGCCCTCGGGGCCGAAGTATCGGGCGGCCTCCCTGGTCGCGAGGACCACGCCGAGCACGTTGATGTTGAACTCCCGGTGGAATTCGTCCTCCGTGATGTCTCCCAGTGCCTGAAACCGATACACACCCGCGTTGTTGACCAGCACGTCCACGCCCCCGAACTCCTGGCGGGCCTGCTCGAACAGCCGCGCCACGTCATCGGCCCGGGCCACGTCGGCCTGGACCGCCAGCGCCCGCCCGCCGGCCGCGGCAATCTCGCCCACCACCCGCTCGGCCCCGCTGCGGTCCGAGGCGTAGTTCACCACGACGGCCGCCCCCGCGGCCCCGAGCTCCTTGGCGATGGCGGCGCCGATCCCCTTGGACGCGCCCGTCACGATCGCCACTTTCCCAGCCAGCTTGCCCATGTTCCCTCCAGAGATGTCATTTCGATGCTTCGACAATCATCGAAATGACAACGCCGGCCGGGGCCGGTCGGTTCCCTGCGTCAGATCCGGGCGAGACGCTCGAGGTACGCCTGCAGCACGTCGCGCCGGAGCACCAGGCTGGCGTACTTGCCTTCGCGGACAATGTCCACCAGGCCCGCCGTCTCGAGCTCCTTCATGTGGTGGGAGAGCGTCGCCGCGCTGATCTGCTGGCGCTCCTGCAGGCGGCTGCACGCCGTCGGCTCGTGAGACGCGCCGATCTGTCTCAGGATCTCGTACCGGCGGGGCTCCGCCAGCGCCCGCGCGATGCGGGCGAACTGCTGGTCGGTGAGGGCCTTCCCGCGGGTGGGCATGGTTCAAAGCTATACCCGCCGGAGATTGCCCCCGCAACTCGACCCGCGGTGCTCACTACGCGGGCGGGGCCCGTTCTGCCACTCGACAGATAGGCGAAACGGACCACGGCGCCGATGCTCGTGATGCGGGTCACGGCACGGAAAGGGTTCCGGATGCCTTATGCGCACGTGAGAAGCATGGGAGTCCCACACGTCGGCGCACTCCCGGGCCCTTGGCGTCAGGTTGACCTCCCACGCGGCGCGGCGTTGCGTTCACTACTCTCGAAGGCAGGATCCCGATGCCTGTGCCGTCCGGTGCCGTCCCAACGCCTGGTGCGGGACACCCGGGCGTGAGACGACTCGCGGCCCTGGCGACACTCGCCCTGGCCGGCTGCGAGGGCGCGCCCACCTACCTCCGCACCTCGGGCTACATCGGCGACCGTGAGGCCACGCTCGGCTGGGTGCTGCTGGTGATCGCCTCGGCGGTCATCGTGGTCATCGCCGTGCTGGTGCCGGTGGCGATCTACCGCCGGCGCCCCGGCGGAAGCAATCTCCAGCGCGAGGAAGGCGGGCTCTCCTGGATCTATATCGGCGGGATCGCCGTGCCCGCGCTGATCCTGATCGGCGTGACGATCTTCAGCCTCGGGGTGCTGCGCGAGGTCGCGCGCCCGCCGAGCGGGCCCGCCATGACGGTGCAGGTGATCGGCCACACGTGGTGGTGGGAGGTGCACTATCCCGGACAGGCGCCCAACGATCTGGTCACCGTCGCCAACGAGATCCATATCCCCGTCGGGCGGCCGGTCCGGCTGGAGCTCTCCACCGCGGACGTGATCCACAGCTTCTGGTTCCCGCAGCTCGCCGGGAAGACCGACCTGATCCCCGGGCAGCGCAACGTCGCCTGGATCGAGGCGCGCACGGCGGGCACCTACTGGGGCCACTGCGCGGAGTACTGCGGCCGGCAGCACGCCAACATGATGATGTCCATCGTGGCCGACTCGCCCGCGCAGTTCGCCCGCTGGCTCCAGGACCAACGCCGGCCCGCCGCGGAGCCTGCGGCGGCCGCCATCGACTCGGGGCGCGCGGTGTTCACCCGGTCGGCCTGTGCGACCTGCCATACGATCCGCGGCACCGATGCGGGCGGCGCGCTTGGCCCCGACCTCACGCACGTGGGCTCGCGCCGCACCATCGCGGCCGGCACCCTGCCCAACAACGTCGGCAACCTCGCCGGCTGGATCGGCAACCCGCAGGCGCTCAAGCCGGGCGTCATCATGCCGGCAGTGCCGCTCCGGCCCGCGGAGCTCCATGCCGTCGTGAGCTATCTCCACAGCCTGCAGTAGGACGTCTCGATGGCGACTTCCGCTCCCGCAGTTCCCAGCCTCACGCTCGACGAGCGGCTCCGGCACATCTGGGAAACCAAACCCGGCCTGTTCGGCGTCCTCGGCACGGTGGACCACAAGAAGATCGGCAAGCGGTACCTGGTCACCGCGTTCGTGTTCCTGCTGCTGGGCGGCATCGAGGCCGCCGTCATGCGGCTCCAGCTGGCACAGAGCAACCTTCACCTCCTGACGCCGGAGCAGTACGACCAGCTGTTCACCATGCACGGCGCCACCATGATCTTCTGGTACGCGGCGCCGGTGCTCTCCGGCTTCAGCAACTTCCTGTGGCCGCTGCTGATCGGCGCGCGCGACATGGCGTTTCCGCGGCTCAACGCCTACAGTTACTGGACCTTCCTGCTGTCGGGCGTCTTCCTTTATAGCAGCGTGCTCGTGGGGCAGGCCCCGGATGGGGGCTGGTTCGCCTACACGCCGCTCACCAACTCGCTGTTCTCGCCCGGGCTCAACCTCGACTTCTACGCGCTCGCGCTGATCTTTCTCACGGTCTCCACTACCGCGGGCGCCATCAACTTCATCGTCTCGCTGTTCAAGCTCCGCGCGCCGGGGATGTCGATCAACCGCATCCCCATCATCATGTGGGGGACGCTGACCAACTCGTTCTCGATCGTGTTCGCGCTGCCCTCGCTGACCGTGGCCTGCGTGATGCTGTTCGCCGACCGCCGCTTCGGCACCCACTTCTTCGACGTCTCCGCCGGCGGGCACCCGCTCCTCTGGCAGCACCTGTTCTGGATCTTCGGACACCCGTGGGTCTACATCGTGGTGCTGCCCGCCATGGGCATCGTCTCGGACGCCCTGCCGGTGTTCTGCCGCCGGCCGCTGGTGGGCTACACCATGGTGGCGCTTGCCACGGTGACGACCGGCATTCTGGGCTTCGGGGTCTGGGTGCACCACATGTTCGCCACCGGCCTGCCGCCGCTCGCGATTTCCTTCTTCAGCGCCGCCAGCTTCGCCATCACCATCCCGAGCGCGATCGCCGTGTTCTCCTGGATCGCGACCATCTGGACCGGGCGGCCGGTGATCCGCACGGCGTTCCTGTTCATGGCAGGGTTCGTCGTGCTGTTCGTGATCGGCGGGGTGTCGGGCGTGGCCACGGCGGCCGCCGCGTTCGACCAGCAGCTCACCGATACCTACTTCGTGGTGGCCCACCTCCACTACGTCCTGATCGGGATCAACCTGTTCCCGGTCGTGGCCGGCCTCTACTACTGGTTCCCCAAGATGACGGGCCGGATGCTGAGCGAGCGGCTCGGCTACTGGAACTTCTGGACCATGTTCATCGGCTTCAACCTCGGCTTCTTCCCGATGCACATCTCGGGCTTGCTCGGCATGCCGCGGCGGATCTACACCTATCCCGCCGGCCTCGGGTGGGACACGGTCAATCTGATCACCACCATCGGCGCGTTCGTGTTCGGGGCGGGCGTCCTGCTCCTGGTGGCGAACGTGCTTTGGAGCCGGGTGCGCGGGGCGCCGGCCGGCTCCAATCCGTGGGACGGCCCGACGCTCGAGTGGGCCACCACCTCTCCGCCGCCGCCCTACAACTTCGCCGTCATTCCGACGGTGGGCAGCCGGCACCCGTTGTGGGAAGACCGGCTCGACGAGGGCGCCCGCAGCCTGGTGAGCGAGGGCCCGGCGCTCGACGAGGAGAAGGTCACCGTCGAGACTACCCCGCTCGACGGCCAGCTGACCGACGTGCTCACGATGCCCGAGGACACCCTCTACCCGCTCGCGCATGCCCTGGCCGTGACCCTCACCTTCTACGGCCTGCTGGTGCGCTCGCCCGGGCTGGGCGTGGCCGGCCTGGTGCTGGTCATCGGCCTCACCATCGGCTGGCTGTGGCCCACGCGCCGCGAGCTGGAGGAGGCCTGACATGGCGACCGCGGCGGCCCAGCTCGACCAGCTCACCGTGGAGAAGGCGCGCCGGGCGCGCGCCCCCGGCTTCTGGGGGATGATGCTCCTCATCGCGACCGAGGCCTCGCTCTTCGCGTACCTGCTGTTCAGCTACTTCTACCTCGGCTCGATGGCCACCGGTCCCTGGCCGCCCGACGGGCCTCCCTCCCTCAAGCTGGTGCTGCCCAACACGGTCATCCTGCTGGTCAGCAGCGGCACGATGTACTGGGCCGAGCGCGGCATCAAGCACGGCGACACGAGGCGGCTCCGGATCGGCCTGGTGGTCACCCTGCTGCTCGGGATCGCGTTCCTCGTGATTCAGGGCGTGGAGTACTCCAAGAAGCACTTCACGCCCGCGTCCAACGCGTACGGCTCGCTGTTCTTCACCATCACGGGCTTTCACGGCGCGCACGTCGCGGTGGGCCTGCTGATGATCGCGGTCATCGCCGCGCGGGCCTTCCTGGGCCACTTCCGCGAGGGCCGCCACGAGGCGGTGACCAACGTGTCGTGGTACTGGCATTTCGTGGACGTGGTCTGGCTGTGCGTCTTCACCAGCCTCTATCTCTCACCCTACTTCGGCTGAGCGGACCATGACCTCACGGCATCCCGCGCCCGCCCGCCACCTGGTCGGGCTCGGAGCGCTCTGGTTCGGCCTCTTCGGCGCGGCGGTCGCCTGGAGCGTGCAGGAGCTGGTGAGCTTCGCGGTGGTCTCGCATTCGTGCTATCCCGATTGGCATCCGCGGGCCACCCCGACCGTGGGCGGGACCTGGAGCATCGCGCTGGTCGTCGGCCTCCTGATGCTGGCGCTGGGGGTGGGCGCGGGCGTCACGGCGTGGAGCAGCTGGCGCCGCACCGGCGAAGCCGGCGGAGGCGGCATCCACCGTCAGCTCGAGGTCGGCGAGCGGCGGGCCCGCTTCATGGCTACCAGCGGGATGGTCGTGAGCGGTCTGGTGCTCTTCGCGATCCTGCTCAACCTCATCGTGCTGTTCATGGCGCCGATCTGCGGGCCGGCGCTATGACCACGATGCTCCTGGCGTGGCACGGTGAGATGCCGCTGACGCCCGGAGATGCGTGGTGCGCCTGGGTCTGGCAGCCGGCGGCCGCGGCCACACTGTTCCTCACCGCGGTGGTGTACCTGCGGGGTGCGCGGACCCTCTGGCGCGAGGCAGGGCAGGGGCGGGGGCTTCCAGGCTGGCGAGCCGCCTGCTTTGCGGCCGGGCTGCTCACGGTGGTGGTGGCGCTGTTCTCGCCTGTGGACCCGCTGGGCGAGCAGCTCGCCGCGGCCCATATGGTCCAGCACCTCCTGCTGCTGACCGTCGCGGCGCCGCTGCTCGCGGCGGGCGCGCCCTCGCGAGTCATCCTCTGGGCGGTTCCGCGGGGCACCCGCCGGCGCATCGGCCGATGGTGGCCCCGGCGCCCCGCGCTGCGATGGATCGGCCGCTGCTTCGGATCGGCGGGGACCGCCTGGGTCCTGAGCGTCGCGGCCCTGGTGCTCTGGCACCTTCCGGGCCCGTATCGTCTGGCGCTGGGTGACGAGCGCATCCACGCCCTGGAGCACCTCAGCTTCCTCGGCACCGGATTTCTGTTCTGGTGGGTCGTGCTGCGCCCCGACGGCTACCGTCGGCTCGAGCCCGGGGCCGGCGTGCTGTACGTTTTCACGGCCGGCCTCCCCGCCGGCCTGCTCGGCGCGCTGCTCACCTTTGCCGGGCGTCCGCTGTACGCCGGCCAGTCGGTGGCGGCCTCGGCCTGGGGGCTTACGGCCCTCGGAGACCAGCAGCTCGCGGGTCTGCTGATGTGGATGCCGGGAGGGGTGATCTATCTCGCCGCGGCGGCCGTCTTCTTCGTCGCATGGCTGCAGCAGGAGGAGCGGCGCGCCGTTCGTGGCGCGGCTATCGTCGCGGCGGTGGCCGGCGTCGCGCTGCTGCCGCTGATCGGCGCCTGCCAGGGCCGCGAGCCGGGCGTGACCGTGGTGGGCGGAAATCCGCACGCCGGCAAGGAGGCCATCGTAGCCTTCGGGTGCGGGGCCTGCCACACCATTCCCGGCGTCGCGGGGGCGCAGGGCATGGTGGGCCCGCCCCTCGCTCAGTTTGCGCGGCGCGCGTACATCGCGGGCGAGGTGCCCAACACCCAGCGGTCGCTCATCCAATGGATCATGACCCCGCAATCCATCGAGCCCGGCACCGCCATGCCGAACCTCGGCGTGAGCCAGGCCCAGGCGCGCGACGTGGCGGCCTACCTGTACACGCTGCGCTAGGCGGACGCGTTCGACTCGGGGCCGCAGCCCGACTTACAGCAGCGTCCCCCGCAGGATCACCAGTCCCACCGAGAAGTAGATCACCAGCCCCGTCACGTCCACCAGCGTGGCCACGAACGGCGCCGAGGCGCTCGCCGGGTCGAACCCCAGCCGCCGGAGCACGAACGGCAGCATCGAGCCCGCCAGGCTGCCGAACGTCACCACGCCGATCAGCGCCGCCCCGACCGTGAACGCCACCAGCAGGTAGTGCGGCCCGTAGTTGTACCAGCCGATCTTCTGCCACAGGAGGATCCGGCACACGCCGATGGCCCCCAGGAACAACCCCAGGCAGAGGCCGGACGGCAGCTCGCGGAGCGCCACCCGCCACCAGTCGCGGAGCCGCACCTCGCCCAGCGCCATCGCTCGGATGATGAGCGAGGTGGCCTGCGATCCCGAGTTGCCGCCCGAGCTGATGATGAGCGGCACGAACAGCGCCAGCACCACCGCCCGGGCGATCTCGTGCTCGAAGTACCCCATCGCCGTCGCCGTGAGCATCTCGCCGATGAAGAGCGCCGCCAGCCAGCCGGCCCGCTTCTGCAGCATGTGGCCCAGGCTGATCTCCATATACGGCTCGTCCAACGCCGCCATGCCGCCGAACTTCTGCACGTCCTCGGTGGTCTCCGCCACCAGGGCATCGATCACGTCGTCCACCGTGACGATGCCGAGCACCCGGCCGTCGGTGTCCACCACGGGCACCGCGAGGAGATCGTACTTGGAGATGAGCCGGGCCACGTCCTCGCGGTCGGTGCGCGGCGAGACCGTCAGCACCTTGCGCGCGCTGGCCACCTCCACGACGTGCTTGGAGCGCTCGCTCAGCATGAGCTCTCGGAGCGAGACCACGTGGCGGAGCGCCCCGCTCGCCGGATCGACCACGTACACCGCGTACACCGTTTCCTTGGCCCCGCCCACCCGCCGGATCAGCTGCAGCGCCTCGTCCACGGTCCAGGTCGTGGGCACGCTCAGGAACTCCGTGGTCATGATGCCGCCCGCGCTCTCGGGCGGGTACTTGAGCAGCAGCCGCAGGGCGTCCTGCGCCTTGGGATGGAGCGTCGGCAGCAGTCGCTCCCGCTCCTCCTCGGGCATCTCGCGGAACAGCTCGGCCTGCTGGTCGGCCGACATCGCGCCCAGGAACCGGCCGCAGGTGTGGGCGTCGAGCGACCGCATGATCCCGAGCCGGTTCTCCAGCTCGGGATCGTCCAGCACCAGCACGGCCGTGTCGAAGGGCAGGGCCGACAGCACCCGCGCGGCCGCCTCGGGCGCCAGCGACTTGATCGCCTCGGCGATGTCGGCGGGCTGCATGCCCGCGACCACTTCGGCGAACTCCTCGGGGTCGCCCGTCAACAGGTACAGGAGCTCAGGCGCGACGGTCATGAGCGGCTCGGACGGGATCGGGTGGTGGGTCGAACGGGTGTGATGCTGGGCGGGAAGATCATCGGCCGCGATCCGATATGCCAGTAGCGCCGGCCGGCTCGAATCGTCGGGTCCTGTGGACCGCCGCGGGCGGCCGCGCGACTCAGCTGGTGGGCTCGAGCTCCGGCGCGCGCCGGCGCACCATGCGAAGTCCCCGGCGACCCAGGATCACCGTGCCGATCGCGGCCACCGGCAACACCTGCACCGCCTGGAGCGCCAGCCCCGCCGCGATCGCGGTGGACGCCCGCACGCCCGACGGCCGCAGCGCCACCAGCACCGCGCCCTGGACCACGCCGACGTTGCCGGGGGTGAGCCGCAGCGCGCCGCCGACATTGGCGAGCAGCAGCGCCAGCATCGAGGCGGACGGCGTGACCGCGATGTGCATCGCGGCGATCGACCAGTGATAGGTGGCCCACTGGAGCGCCCAGCCGGCCATCGCAAAGCCCAGCGGTGCTACCAGTCCGCTCGGGGTCCAGCCCTGGGGCGCGCTGCCGTCCGGCTGCCGCAGCCGGATCCACGGCAACCGCCCGAGCAGGGCCAGCGCGGCAGCGGTCAGCCCGATGCCGGCCGCCGCCACCCGCCACGGCGAAATGCCGCTCGGCACCGCGGCGAACACCCCCAGGCCGATGCCGAGCGCCGCGGCCTCCACCAGGCGGCTGGCGACGATCGAGCGCACGCCGTCCGCCGGGGCCACGCCGTCGCGGCTCGCGAGCAGGTGCAGCCGCATCGCCTCGCCGCTCACCGCCACGCTGAACGAGCCGACCGCCGCGCCCGCGAAGGTGGCCGCCTGCGTGGTGCGGACCCGCACCGGCCGGTGCGCGCGCAGCAGCAGCTGCCAGCACGCGGCCTTGGCCGCGAGCGACAGCAGGTTCGCGGCGCACGCCACGGCCAGCAGGACCCAGTCGGCGGTGGCGAGCGCGGCCCACGTGTGAGCCCACGGGAATCGGGTGGCGTAACGCAGGGCAACCGCCAGCAGCACGGCGCCGAGCGCCCATTGCCACCACCGCCTCATTCGGGCGCGAGCCGGCCGAGGGGGCAGAACTCGTAGCCCATCGCGCGGCAGTCCGCGATGATGCCGGGCAGCGCGTCCACGGTCTGGCGCCGGTCGCCTTCGGGATCGTAGCCGTCGCCGTCGTGCAGCAGCAGGACGGCGCCGGGACGCACGCCGCGACGCATCCGCTCCTGGATGACCTCGCTGCCCGGGAGGGCCGTGTCCCACACGCCGAAGGTCCAGCCGAACACCTGGTAGCCGTACTCCGCGATCACGCTTCGCAGGTATGGGTTGCGATACCCGTGCGGCGCGCGGAAGCAGGTGGGCGCCTCGCCGGTGGCATTGAGGATCGCCTCGTGCGCCGCCTCCACCTCCCAGCGGGTACGCTCGGGCCCCGCCAGCGCCAGCCGGCGATGCGTATGGGTGTGGTTCCCGATGCCGAACCCTTCCCGGACCACCATCCGCGCCAGCTTGGGATAGCGCTCCACGTGCCGTCCGACCATGAAGAACGTGGCCGGGACGTAGGTCCGGGTGAGCACGCGAATGATGCGCTCGGTGGCGAGCGGGTTGGGACCGTCGTCGAAGGTGAGATACAGCGCCCGATCGCGCGGTCCCCGCCCCACCACCGGCCCGAACACCGGGCTGTTGGGCGCGAGCGCGCCATGGGCCCAGAGCGCGGCGCCCCCTGCCGCGCCCCCAAGCAGAGCGGGGAGAATCACTGCGTCACCCGCCGGTATACCCGCATCACCTGCTCGGTGATGCGGGGCCAGGCGTACGCGTCGGCCTTCTCCCGTCCCGCCGCCGACATGGCCTCGAGCCTCGGCCGATCGGCGAGCAGATCGAGAATGGTCTCCGCCCACACCGCCGGCCGGTCCTTGGGCACCAGCACCGCCTCCTTGCCGCCGTCCACCAGCTCGCGGAAACCAATGATATCCGAGACCACCATCGGCGTCCCGCAGGCCATGGCCTCGAGCAGCGTGATCCCGAACGACGCCTTGGTCGTGGGGCAGAGATACAGGTCGGCGCGGCCGTAGTGCGCGGGC
>DASSMN010000613.1:0-2935 GCA_035688885.1 Gemmatimonadales bacterium | reverse complement strand
TCACCCTGTTCCGCCGGCCCGACATTGCCGCCGCCAACTTCGCCGCCTTCTGGGGCACCGGCGATTGGTCGCTGGCCATGGTGCCGGTCCTCGGCGCCGCCATGGTCGGCTCGCTGTTCTCGAGCGACGCCTGGAACAACGTCACCTTCGCCGCCGCGGAGGTGCAGAACCCCACCCGCAACCTGCCGCGCGCGCTGGCCGTCGGCACCGGCACGGTGAGCCTGCTCTACGTGCTGGCCAACCTCGCCTACCTCAATCTCCTGCCGTTCGCCGGCGATCCCAACGGCCACGACGTGCTCGCGCGCGGCATCCAGTACGCGGTGCAGGATCGGGTCGGCACGGCGGCGATCGAGGTGGCCCTCGGTGCCGGCGCCGCCACCATCATGGCCATCGCCATCCTGCTCTCGACCTTCGGCTGCAACAATGGGCTCATTCTGTCCGGCCCGCGGGTGTACTACGCGATGGCGCGCGACAACCTGTTCTTCCAGCGGGCCGGCATGTTGCATCCGACCTTCCGGACACCGATCTTCGGACTCGTCGCGCAGGCGCTGTGGGCGAGCGTGCTCTGCGTCAGCGGCACCTATGGCCAGCTGCTCGACTACGTGATCTTCGCGGCGATCGTGTTCTACTTCCTGACCACGCTCGCCCTGTTCCGCCTGCGCCGGCTTCGGCCCGAACTGCCCCGCCCGGTGAAGGCGTTCGGCTACCCGGTGCTGCCGGCCTTGTACCTGGTGGCCAACGCGGGCTTGATGGTCATCCTGCTGTTCGAGAAGCCGCTCTACACCTGGCCGGGGCTCCTGATCGTGGCCAGCGGTATCCCGGTGTTCTATCTCTGGCGCCGGGCCCTGGGCGCCGGGTCCGAGCCCGCTTGATTTCCGGGGCACCGGCTCCTAAACTACGTGATGGAACCGCATGCTCCCGGCCTGCCGACCGCCCCCAGAGGCCTCGGTGGGCCGTTGTGTATGCAGCCCTCGTGTCCGTCCTAACCGCGAGCGCATGAGCGTCATCCGCCCAAAGCCCGGCCTTACCTTCGACGACGTCCTCCTCGTGCCGAGGTATTCGGCCGTTCATCCGCGCGAGGTCTCCACCGGCAGCCGCTTCACCCGCACCATCCCGCTCAACATTCCGCTCGTCTCCGCCGCCATGGATACCGTGACCGAGGCCGATATGGCCATCGCGATGGCCAGGGCCGGCGGCATCGGTGTGCTCCACAAGAACATGACCGTGGAACGCCAGGCAGCCGAGGTGGATCGGGTCAAGCGAAGCGAGAGCGGGATGATCCTCAACCCGATCACGCTGGGGCCCGACCGGCCGCTGCGCGAGGCCTACCAGCTGATGCGGCGGTTCAAGATCTCGGGCGTGCCGATCGTGGACGGCCAGGGCCGACTGATCGGGATCATCACCAACCGCGACCTCCAGTTCGAGCGGAACCTCGAGCAGCCCATCCGGGAGGCCATGACCAAGAACAACCTGGTCACCGCCCCGGTGGGCACCAGCCTCGACGATGCCGAGCGCATTCTGGCCAAGCATCGCATCGAGAAGCTGCCGGTGGTGGACGCCCAGGGCGTGCTCAAGGGGCTCATCACGGTCAAGGACATCTTCAAGCGCCGCGAGCATCCCAACGCCAACAAGGATCAGCACGGGCGCCTGCGGGTGGCGGCCGCCGTGGGTGGCGGTCAGGACGCCACCGACCGCGCGCGGCGGCTGATCGACGCCGGGGTGGACGTGCTGGTGGTCGATTCGGCGCACGGACACAGCGAGGGCGTGCTCCGCACCGTGAGCCAGCTGCGCGAGGCGTTTCCCGAGATCCAGCTGGTCGCCGGCAACATCGCCACCGAGGCCGGCGCCCGCGAGATGGTGCGGCGCGGGGTCGACGCGGTGAAGGTCGGGATCGGGCCGGGCAGCATCTGCACCACCCGCGTGGTCACGGGGGTGGGCGTGCCCCAGATTACCGCCATCGTGGACGCCATTCGCGGCGCCGACGATGTCCCGATCATCGCCGACGGCGGCATCAAGTATTCGGGCGACGTGGTGAAAGCCCTGGCCGCCGGCGCAGCCTCGGTCATGATGGGCTCCATGCTCGCCGGCACCGAGGAAAGCCCCGGCGAGTCGGTGCTGGCCGAAGGCCGCCGCTACAAGATGATTCGCGGCATGGGGAGTCTCTCGGCCATGCAGGACGGCTCGGCCGACCGGTATTTCCAGGAGGGCGAGATGGCCCCCTCCAAGCTGGTGCCCGAAGGCATCGAGGGCCGGGTCCCCTACAAGGGACCGGTGGCCGACGTGCTGTATCAAATGGTCGGCGGTCTCCGTAGTGGCATGGGATATTGCGGCGTCTCGTCGATCCAGCAGCTCCAGTGCGACGTGGAGATGGTCCAGATCACCTCGGCGGGCCTGCGCGAGTCGCACCCGCATGACGTGACCATCACGCGGGAAGCGCCGAACTACAGCGCGTAGTACCCCGGCGCCGGTCCGCCGGCCCCGGGGCCCACGTCCTCATCCCGAGCGAAGCGAGCGACCTTGCCCGCAGCGACTGAGCGTCGCGGCGCAGGTCCGAACCTGTGGAGCAGGTCCGTCGCTGCGCTCGGCATGAGGATGGTCGCAGGTGGCGCCCGCCGTCCGGTGCGGCGCTTTTCCACCCTTCGAGGATCGGTCAATGAGCTTGTGGGCGACGAAGTCCGTCGCGGCGCTGCGCGCCGAGGCGGACGCGAGCGGCGAACGGTCGCTCAAACGCAGCCTGGGGGCGCTGAACCTGACGATGCTCGGCATCGGGGCCATCATCGGCGCGGGCATCTTCGTGCTGACCGGGCTGGCCGCCGCCCTGCACGCCGGGCCCGCCGTCCCGCTGTCTTTCATCGCCGCCGGGATCGCCTGCGGCCTGGCCGGCCTGTGCTACGCCGAGATGGCGAGTGCCGTCCCGGTGGCCGGCAGCGCGTAC
>DASSMN010000474.1:0-6863 GCA_035688885.1 Gemmatimonadales bacterium | reverse complement strand
TCCTTCACGGGAATGGTCGCGATCGCATCGTTGTCGCTCAGCATGGCTCTCTCCTGGTGCGTGAAATTCTGCCGGCTGGAGCGTCTGGGTGCGCCGGCCGGTGCCCTCACAACGCTAAGCGTCGCTGCCTCGCCGACGCGTGACCTGCCTCACGGCCGATCCCGGCACCCGACGGACCGGCCTGGGTCGGCGTCCGATCTGCCGGTACTGACGCGGCAGCCGCGCCACGGGCCCGGCCGAGCCACATTGACGGATGAAATTCCCGGTGTGACGTTGGGGAGGCAACCCGACCGATTCTTGTGCCCGGAGGCGAGATGGAGCTCGAGCGATCCGTAGGACTGAGGCCCGACGGCTCGGTCTGGCTGCCCGAGCGGCGCGCCGCCGTCAGCTCGATCCTGCTCAAGCTCGCGGCCATGGGAGCGAGGATTCCGCCGGCCGCGGGCGACGAGGACGTGCTGCAGCTCACGGGCGATCTGTTTGCCCGCTACCGCGAGCAGACCCGGCTCCTCTCCGAGCACCTGTGTCCCGCCGACGGCCGCATTCAGCACTATATCGACGATCTGACCCGCGCGGCGGGGCTGGAGGAGCGGGTCACCCTTCCGTCCGAGACGCTCATTCTCGACCGCTACGGCCTGGCCCGCGAGCTGTCGCTGCCGGTCAACGGCGACTCCTACGAGAACGAGCTGGTCTCGAGCTACCGGCTCGACAACGGCGTGCTGCACAATCCGGTGAGCGACCGCCGCACCACCCAGGGCGTGTTCCATGTCGCCGAAGGCGGTCTTCCGATCCCCGCCGACAAGACTCGCGTGCCCCTCGGCACCTACGTCCGCCTGCTCCGGGAGGCGCTGCGGCCACCACCGGCCCTCCTCCGCCTGCCGTTCACCTCCGGGTGGCCCGACCCGGTGGAGACGATGGTGTCGCTGCTGCTCCGTCCGCTGGTGTGCCCCACGGTGCCCAAGATGCTGCCCGAGAAGCGGCTCGAGGTCCGCTTCTTCGTGCCGGGTGGGCTGGTGTCGAACCTGGACTTCGTGGAGAGCATCTTCGGGAACGCGGGCGACCCCCATCTGCCCGCCAACGACGCCGGACTCGACGTGGACGGCTGGACCGGCCACAGCGGCTGTGTCATCCTGGCGCCCCACCTCACGAGGGTCCGGAAGAAGGACGTGGGGCTGCCGCACGTGAGCGACGCCTCCGAGCAGGAGCGCGCCGCCGGCATGTGCTGGACCGACGAGGGAGAGATCTACAACGAGGGACGGCCCTTCAAGATCACCTCGCGCGGCCCCGAAGGCGTGATGGTGACGATCCTGGCCGACAACTATTTCGGGTACTGCAAGAAGGAAGTGAAGACCCAGATCGGCTACAGCGCCAACCTGTACGGGCTGGCCGAGGAGGAGCACGCCGGCGGGGCGCTGGCGTTCGCCACGTTCAACCTGGGGGACCGGTTCGGGCCGGAACAGGTGCGGATCGTGAGCGCCAACCATCGCTTCAGCGAGATGCTGGCACTGGTGGCGCAGCGCGCCACCTATCATCCCTCGGGCTACGCCACCGACACGGTGTACCCGGACATCCACTACATGCCCGAGGACATGGAGATCGACGTCAAGCGTCAGGACATCACCTGGACGCATCAGGGGCGTCGGCACCATCTCAAGCTCCTCCCCGGACGGGTCTACATCCATCCCAGCGGCTACAAGATCCGGATGGCCAAGCACGGCGCGGCGCCGAGCTGGCGGCTGATCGGCACCGTGCCCGAGGGCGCCTTCTGCCACAAGCCGTGTACGGTGTCGGGCGGGGGCAAGTCGGAGATCAGCAAGAGCCTGGTGGACGCGATCCTGCCCGGGTCGTTCTACGTGGGGACCTTCGAGGACGACATGGCCGCGGTGCAGCGGATTTTCGACCGGAGCTTCGAGGGCGTGCGGCTGCCCGACCTGAGGCCCGCCGAGAGCCGCGAGACCTCCCGGCCGATCCTCTCGCCCGAGCGCTCGCTCGGCTCGGTGATCAAGCTGCTGACCCCGAATCCGGCGGAGTTCACCGCCGAGCACAATGCCTGGCTCGAGGGCATTCCGAACCACGTCCGGGCCTTGGTGTTCGTCATCAAGCGGTTCTATCGGCCCGAATGGGGCGAGGATTGGCGCAGCCACTTCAGCGTGGACATCATCAACGGCGCGCCGGGCCACGAGCTCAAGTACGAGGGCCGCCGGCTGGTGGCCAACTACCTGCGGGTGGGCCGCGAGGAGAACGGCGCTTGGCGGGTGTACAAGCTGCGGCAGGACTTCGTCGCCGCCGACAAGGTGCAGATGGAAGATGACATCACCGCGTCGGTGGTGGTGCCCGCCCGGCGGCTGGTGGGGCTCCCCGGCGAGTACGACGGGCATCCCAGCCTCAAGCTGGCGCAGAACTGCGAATTCCGGCTGTTCCAGCGGCCCGACGACGCGATTCACCCCGGCCTCGACCGTCAGACCGAGGAGGACATGGCGTCGCCGGGCCTGTTCTGCTCCAACTTCCAGCCGCTCACCCGGGCCGATGCGGTGAGCATCGTCGAGGACGTGGCGGTACACGACGCGTTCACGCCGCCGATGCGGGAGCACGTGGCCCGGAACGCCGCCCGGCCGAGCGGCGGCTACTCCATCTGCTCGGCGCAGCCCCGCGTCATCGGCGGCAAGCCCACCAAGAATCCGCGGTACCTCCAGCTCCGGCCCGACCTGGCCCACCCGCGCGACCGCTATGTCGCCGAAATGGGTGCCCGCCTCTATCGCCGCGTGCCGCTCCATGCGCCGGCGCTGTTCCCGGTCATCAGCGTGCTCTCAGGGCGGCGCAACAACCGTCCCGAGGAAGGCATCCGGCCGCTCTGCGTCTACGGGCCCATTCACTACCAGGACCTGCCCGAGCTGTTCATGGACTACGTGTGCTCGCTCACCGGCACGTCGCCCAGCACCACGGGGGCGGGGTCGGAGGGCGCGCTCACCAAGGGCCCGTTCAACGCCCTCGCCGCCACGGCCGATCTCAACAACGCGCTGGTGAGCATGCTCCTGACCGGGTACGGCGGCTTCAGCTCGGCGGCGGGCTTCATCGGCCCGCGCTTCCGGGTGGACCATGATGTCAGCCTGCTGATTCCCGAGATCTGGTGCCGGCTGTTCCCGCACGAGCGGGACCCCAAGCGGCTGATCGAGGCGGGGCATCTGGAGCGGCTGGCCGACTACGAGTTCGCCGGCCGTCGCGTGCTGGCCAGCCGGCTGGGCTACCGGATCACCGCCAAGTTCGTGCATACCTACTTCGGCCGGGTGTTCGACAACCCCACCGCGGTGTTCACCGACGAGATCCTCAAGCCCGAGATCCAGGATCCGGCGGTCTTCGCCGACGGCGTCGACAACATCGTCGAGGCCCAGGAGCGCGTGGCCGCGGCCTACTTTCAGGACGGGACGATCGAGGACTGCTGCCCGCCCCTCCGAGCCCTGATCCACATCATGGCGCATGGCCAGTTCGAGGGGAAGGACGCCAACCATCCGGAGATCCGCTCGCTGTTCACCCGCGAATCCCTGCTCGCGAGCGACTGGTACCAGGAGCGGCTCGCCGTCAAGCAGCAGCGGGACATCCGGCTGTGGGAGCGCCACACCCGCTACCTGAACGAGTTCCTCACGCTGGCGGGCCATCGCGAGGAGGCCCGGCGGCTCGGCATACCCGCGCGGCTGGAGCGGGCGCGCGCCGAGCTGGAGCGGGTGAGCGCACGGGAGTATCTGGCGGCGCTGGTGGGAACGATCGGGGCCGATCCGGTGCATCGGCCGCGGCGGGGCCGGCCGGAGGGGGCGTGGGCGACCGACGGGGAGCTCGCCACGCATCCGGCCGCGGCCGGGCGGTAGATCGCCGGGCTCATTTCGGCAGGGATGAGGTGGCCGTCGTGCCGATCCGCTCCGAAGCCGTGAGGGCGTAGCGTCTCCCCAGCAACGCGTCGTATTGCAGCAGCCGCTGGTCGTCCACCAGCGCGCGTGCCTCCGGCGGAAGCGAATCCCACGCCCATACCCGACCGTCCGCGCTCTGCACGTACGTCGATAGGACCGGCAGGCTGCGCCGAACCTCGTCGGACACCCCCAGCAGGCCGGTCGGCCGTACGTTCATCTCCTCGAGCAGCAGACCCGGCAACCCGTTCACACTGAGCTCACCGACCTGGGCCGGCAGGCGGAAATTGGCCCACAGCACCAGCGGCACCCGCCGGGTCCGCCGCGCCTGCTCGGCGTCGCTGGCCCCCGACAGTCCCTCGAAGAAGCGGGACAGGGCGCCCGCGGAGAGCGGCGCCAGGTGATCGCCCATAATGGCGATGACCGTCGAATCGGGCTCGTGACGGAAATGCTCGATCAGCGCGCCGATCGCCTGGTCGGCCACCGCGATGCTGTTGATGTACTCCTTGATCTCCTGGGCCGTGTCGCCCACGACGTGGTCGGTCACGTCGAGCGTCGAGCTGCGGTACACGCCCGAGTTGTACGGTGAGTGGGTCGAGGACGGAAAGGCGAACACGAAGAACGGCCGGTGCCCTCGCGTGGCATCGATGATGGCGTTGACCACCGCGCGGTCCGAGGGCCACCCGGGCCGCGCCGCGCGCTCCACCCCGGCGCTGTCGTTCAGCCACACCACGTTTTCGAAGCCCAGCAGATCGTAGGCCTGCTCCCGGTTGTAGTAGTACTTGGCGTCGGCCTGGATGGCGGTGGTCGAATAGCCCAGCTGCCCCAGCTCGCGGGGCAGCGAGGGGATGGGATGCCGGAGGTACTGGCGGAACGGCAGGCTTCCCTGGGGGAGATAGGCCATGGCCATCCCGGTGAGCACCTCGAACTCCGTATTGGCCGATCCGCCGAACCGCTCGGGCACGATCCCGTGGCTCGTGATCCGGCCGCCGGCGGCCGCGCGCAGGTTGGCGATCGGGTCCCGGGTGTAGTGCAGCCTCAGATCGTCCGGGTCCATGAACGATTCGACCAGGTACACGATCAGGTTGATGTGGTGCCGCGGCACGATCGCGGGCGCGGGCGGTGGCGCATTCGCATGGCGCCGCGCCAGGACCGCCGCGACGGATCTCGCCGAGTAGAGGGTCGGCGTCGGAACCAGCGCGGAGCGGACCTCGGACACGAACGACAGCAGCACCCCGTTGGCGCGTGCCTTCTCGCGATGCCAATCCTCGGGCGCGCCGGCCGCCCCCAGCAGCTCGCCCGCCGCGGGATGCAGCGGTGCGAGATAGACGCCCGCCGGAACCGCCAGGAGCGCCGCGACGGCCCCGGTCCCGAGCGCCACGCGGCGGCGGGAAGAGACCGGCCACGGATCCACGCCCAGCGCGGAGGCGAGAACGCAGACCCACAGCACCAGCGTCACGACCAGGGCCACCGTCGCCGCAGTGCCGAAGAACCGGTCGAACAGCGGGGCGAACTCCGGCAGCCGGAGCAGGTCCAGCGGCTGCACCGAAGCATGCATGAAGTGGATCTTGGCCAGCGTGGCGGCCACCAGGACCAGGTACACCGGCGTGACGAGCACCAGCGCGGCGGCCAGCCGCGCGGTGAGCGCCAGGACCAGCAGGTAGGCCGCGAGCAGCAGAACGACGTTGGTGACCCAGGCGCCGGGCTCGATCAGATCCCGGCGCAAGCGGGCGTCGAGCGCATCCCATTGGAACCCAAGGTCCGAGAGCGACACCAGCAGGGCGGAGACGAGGAGAAGGAGCGCCAGGGCCAGCCACATCGAACCGACCCGGTGGGCCCGGGCCCGCCGGTACAGTCCGAGAGTCTCGCGTGGCATGCTCAGCAGGCAGGCCGGCGCGAGGAGCAGGAGTGGCGTGAGCCACCGCAGGTAGAAGAAGTGGCTCCATGCGTGCGGACCGATCGCGAGGTTCACGACCAGGCGGCAGATTTGCGTCGCCAGCAGCGCCGCCACGATACTCGCCACGACCGCGGGGCTCAGGCGCCGAACCGGCAGCCAGCCGGTCGCCACCCTCGGCATCCATCGGGCCGCCTCGCGGGGCTGGGTCATCGGCGCGCTCCAGGCTCAGCGGTAGCCACGGCTCAACCTCCTCACCAGCACCACTCGCACGTGCGGACGCCGGGTCAGATAGGCCAGCACCGCGCGGTACCGCAGGTCTCGATCGTGATCGAGACACCACAGGAGCGCGTCGGTCCCCGGCAGGTAGGCCTCGATGAACGGCAGCGACTCGTAGCTGGACGACACCGCGTTGACCTGGCTGGCGGCCAGGTTGGTCCGCACTTCGTCGTAGTAGCGGCGGAGGCTGGTGTCGGCCATCGCCTCGATTCCCTGATCGGGAAAGAGGTAGTACGACGTGTAGAAGCCCGCGCGGGTGAAGCAGGCCAGCGCTCGCGGATTGGGCGACTCCACGATCAGGTGCCCCACGAGTCCGCGACGCCGCGCCACGCCCTGAAGGTTGTCGCACGCCGCGGCCGCGTTGCCTTCGGTCAGGTTCTTGAAGTCGATCCAGAAATAGTGCTGGCCCACGGCCGGAATGGCGTCGAGCAGGCTATCGAGCGAGATCCCCGACGGCGGCAGCGGCGGATGGCCGACATCGAAGTATCCGGCGGCGGAATCGAACACCACGTCCACTTCCATGCCCGCGTAGGCCCGCGCCATCCGCACCGCACGCTCGATGCTGTCGACCCGGTGCAGCCAGACCTTGACCGGAAACCCCGGGTCCCTGCCCCGGGTGAGGCCGGGGAGCGGCGGCAGCTCGGGCAGCCGGCCGGCGATCGCGCGGAGCTCGCGCCAGGCGGCCAGGACACCGGCCGCCTGCCAGCCCGCGATCGCCAGCACGACGAGTGCCAGCGCGCCGAGCGCCTGCCGGGATCGGGACGCCACGCTCGCTCCCATGCATCGAGGACGGAATG
>DASSMN010000292.1:0-2956 GCA_035688885.1 Gemmatimonadales bacterium | reverse complement strand
CCGATACATCCTTCGTCGGTTCTAGAGCGAGGAGGCGGTCCGCAATGCTGCCATGCAGCGTCCGACGAAGCGGCGAGGGAACGGACGCATACACCTCCGCACGAAGAAGCTCGTTTGCAAACTCGAAGACTTGCCCCGTCTCGCGCAGAACGCGGAGCGAGGCGAGTTGCACCAGTCCGATCAGGGTCTGCCCCAGACTCAGGTCGGCTAGCGCGTACATGCTAAGGTCGTTGAGTCGCGGCCCCAGAATGGCCGCGAAGTCCAGTACGGTGCGGGAAGGGGTATCCAGCGCGCGGACCAGGCCGGAGAGAATATGACGATACGTCTCGGGTCCCTTGCCTGCCCCCACCAGCTCCGACGTCATCGCCGACACCGCCAGCGCCAGACTCGCGTCGCCGTTGGTACGCCAATCCTGCAGCAGGAACTCCAGCACCATTGGCACACCGCGCCCGGCACGAAGAAGGGTGCTCCGAACCCCAGCCGGCAGCGCCACCCCGTCCACGTCGGCAAGACAGGTGAGGAGCTTGGCGCTCTCATCGCGGGAGAGGCCCCGGAGCTCCAGCGGCTGAATACCCGTCGCGCTCGCGCCATGCGTCAATCGCTCGAGCGACTGCGGCGGCGCCCCGCCGCCCAGGCGGGCGATGAAGATCATCATGAGCCGCTCGCCCCGGGCTCGCCGAGCCACTAGATGGAGCACGCTCAGGCTCGCGTCATCGGCCAGATGGACGTCGTCCACTACCAGGATGATCGGCCGCTCCTCGGCAATGGCCTGGAGCAGTTGATGGAAGGCCTCCGCCAGCTCGATGCGAGCCGTGTCGCCCTGGGTGTCGCGCGCCGGCGGAATGGCGGGACAGCGGCGCCGGACGTCGGGCACCGTGCGCGAGAGCTCGGCCAGGGCCTCGGGTGGCGTCCCCGAGACTTCCGGCAACGCGAGCAGGCCGAGGATGAGGCCGGACACGGTGGCGTACGGGATCTCCTGCTCCAGCTCATAAGACTGCACCCGGCTGACCGCGGCACCGTCGAGGCCGGCCGTCGTGGTGAGGCGCTCGACCAGCCGAGTCTTGCCCACCCCCGACTCACCGGTGAGCAGGATGTGCGCGTTCGAGCCCTGTCGCAGTCCCTGCCACGCGTCGTAGAGGGTGCGATACTCGCTCTCGCGTCCCACGAACGGCCGCCCGCGACGCTGATCGGGCGGGGCGCTGGGGAGATGGTCGAGCGCGGCCCGCTCCCACCCCCGCTGTCGGAGGCGTGCCGCCATTCGCTCCAGTGGTGCCGACGGCACCGCGTCCAGCTCCTCGGCGATCCGCCGACGCCAGGCCTCGTACAATCGCAGCGCGGCCAGTCGATCACCCGCGAACGCCAGCACCTCCATCTTCGCCCGCACCGCGTCCTCGGAGGCCGGATCGAGGGCGAGCATCTTGTCCGCGATCTGCTCGATCTGCCGGGTGTCACCGACCCGGCGGCAGCGCTCCAGCCCCCGGCCGAACGCGTGCATGACCAACGGCAGCCAGCGGGCCTGCTGCCGATCCTTCCACAGGCCGAACTCGCCCGCGTCCGTGATATCGAAACCCTCGAGGAAGGGGGCGACCTCGAGCGGGGCGACGGTATCGGAGCCCTCGAAGTCGCCGGCCGCGAGACGGTCCAGATCGAGGGCGAGGTGTCCGCCCGCGAGCGTGACATCTTCTCGCGTTGCACGCAGGCCGTCGGCCCCGACGCGGGGCCGGAGCACCGAGAGCGCCGTCGCGAGCGAATGACGGGCCTCCGCCAGCGAAACCTTGGGCCAGAGCAGCTCGGCCAGCCGGTCGCGCCGGTGCGACTGGTCCGCCTCGATGGCGAGGTAGACCAGCAGCGCCAGATGCTTCTTGGTGCGGAATCGGATCAGCTCGCCCGTCGCGGCGAACAGCGCAGGCTGTCCCAGGCAGCGCAGGTAGCGGCGTGGGGCCACCGAGCTCTCGATGTAGGGGGTATGTCGAGAGTATGCAGCCCAGGCAACTGGGCGTCAACACGAAGTTGGCTCGTGAGTTGGACTCTCGTTCGGACCGAAAAGGCAGGCGAGAGCACGCTACTCACCCGTCAGGTCTCGGCAGGTCTGACCTGTCCCTTCGGCTTCCCCCCGCTCGGGTACTGCCGATGACACCCGTGACCACCTCAGGCTGGAGCCCACAGTGCCCTTGTGTCCCAAGCGATCGGATCGACGTCGACCAGATGGCGCACCCGGTCTCTGCCAGGCACATTTGCGGTATCCACCAGGGGGAGCGACACATGCCGTGTCTCAAGATCCTCACCGGAACGCACGCCGTCTCCCGCACGCCCCGGCTGCGGCGCAACGAGCGCGAGTACCGTCCCTTCCCGAACGAAACCGGCCGCAACACCCGTCAGGTGACGATCGAAGTCCCCCTCATGGTCCGCGCCCTGGGCCTGCCGACCGGCGGGCGCGTGCTCGAGGTGGGCTGCGGGCGGGGTGTCGCCATCCCGGTGCTAGCCCGGCTGCTCCGTCCCTCACGCCTCGCCGGCCTGGATCTCGACCCGGCACTGCTCGACGAGGCTCGCGCCCATGCCGACGCCGAGGGCATCGCCGTGGAGCTGGTGCCGGGAGACGTCCGCTGCATGCCGTTCCCGGACGGCGCCTTCGATCTGGTGGTGGACTTCGGCACCTGCTACCACATCACGCGGGCGGGCGAGGCGCTGGCCGAGATCGCGCGGGTGCTCGCGCCGGGAGGGCTGTTCGTGCACGAGACCCCCCTGAGCCAGCTCTTCGCTCACCCGTTCCGCTCGTTCGGCCGACGGATGCCCCGGCCATTCAGCATGGGCTTCGAGCGTCATACCGCTGCCTTGCTCTGGGCCGCGCGCCGCCGCCTGGCCGAGCCCGCGTAACGCCGATCGGTCCGGTGCCGCCCGCGCTGCCGCTGCTCGGACACACGCCCTGGTTCTGGAGCGACACCAACGGCTTCCTGCT
>DASSMN010000581.1:0-2230 GCA_035688885.1 Gemmatimonadales bacterium | reverse complement strand
GAGCAGCAGCTCCGCGGTCTGGCGGCGGCGCCCCGCCTGGCCGAGCTGCATCGGCACGGCGCCCGGGTTGCCGAGCAGGAGGCCGCGTGGGCGCTCGCGCAGCTTGAAGAGCTGACCGAGCAGCAGCGACTGGTGGTCAGGGAGATGGCCGACCGGCTGGTGCGGCGGGTGCTCTATCCGGTGAGCCGGTCGATTCGGGAGGAGTAGAGGAGTTACCCTGAGCCAAGCGAAGGGGCCATGCATCCATGCATGGCCCCTTCAGTGCGTTCAGGCTGTTTCCAGTCTCAGGCCGACGGCGCGCCGGCGTTTGCCTCCGCCGATCGCGGCCTGGGCGTACCGGCCGCCGCCGCTGCCGGATGCAGGATCTGCCGGCACTGCGGGTTCTCACACCCGGGACACCGCGTGCGGTAGAGCGAGCTGTACGGCTGCCCCGATGCCAGGTGGCGATGCACCACGTCCGCCAGCGCATCGAGAAACTGCGGCCGGTCGTTGAGCGCCGGGGTCCGGCGATACGCGGTGATGCCGACCTGGTGCGCCACCTCGCCGTATTCCAGGTCCAGCTCCGACAGCGTCTCGATGTGATCGCTGGTGAAGGCGATCGGTACCACCAGCAAGTGCTTGACCCCTCGCGCCCCGAGACGGCGGATCACCTTCTCAGTGCTCGGCCCCAGCCACCGCACCGGTCCGACCTCCGACTGATAGGCCAGGAGGTAGGGATTGGGCAGGCTCAGCCGCTCGACCACGGCCTGGACGCTGGCGCCCACCTCCTGCGGATACGCGTCACCCCGGTCGATCACGTCGAGCGGCAGCGAGTGCGCGCTGAACAGGAGCGGCACCTGGTCCCGCTGGGCCGGATCGAACTGCTGCAGCCCGTCCCGAACGGTCTCGGCCATCGCCTCCACGAAGCCGGGATGCACCGGCCACCGATCGATGATGCTCCACTCGAACGCGTCGCGAAGGCCGGTGCGGTCCGCGGCGCGCCAGAGCTCGTTCAGGCTGGAGCCGGTGGTGCTGCAGGAAAACTGCGGATACTGCGTGAAGGCTACGGCCCGCTCGACCCCGTCCTGGGCCATGGCACGGAGCGCGTCTTCGCTCTTGGGCTGGATGTACCGGAAGGCGACGTAGTAGCCATGCGGCGCCGTTTCCGGCGAGAGACGATCCAGCCGCGCGACCATCCCTTCGCCTTGCGCCCGCGTGTACCGCAGGATGGGCGAGCCGCCGCCGATCTTCTGGTAGAGGCCCCGCACCTTGGGCGCGCGGCGCCGAGCGATGAACGGCCCGAGCCAGCTCTGAAACGGCAGCTGGATGATCTCGCGGTCGGCGAACAACTCCAGCAGAAACGGCTCCACCTCGTCGAGGTTGGCCGGTCCGCCGAGGTTCATCATGACGATGCCGGTTTTGACCTTGCTCATGAGGGCAATATAGGTCGGTGAGCGGGAAGCGGTGAGCGGGGAACGGCACACCGGGATGACGGATCAGTGGGCCTGTTTGCCCTCGCCGGTCAGCAGCCCCTGCTCCAGCGCGAGCTTGGTGAGCCCGGCCACCGTGTACACCTCCAGCTTCCGCATCAGGCTCTCGCGATGGCTTTCCACCGTCCGGTGGCTGATCCCCAGCTCCTGCGCGATCTCCTTGTTGGTCTGCCCCTTGGCCACCCCTACCAGCACCTGGCGCTCGCGGGCCGTCAGCAGGGCCAGCGCTCCGGCGGGCTCGCGGGCGATCTCGCCGCGCACCACCGCACCCAGCCGCTTGGCGATCGGCGGGCTGAAGAACGACTCGCCCCGGCACACCGCCCGGATCGCGCCGCTCAGCTCCGCGGCGGCGCTGTCCTTGAGGATGTAGCCGTGCACACCGGCGCGGAGGCTCTCCAGCACGTACTCGGTGTTGTCGTGCATGCTCAGCACCAGCACCCGGGTGTCGGGCAGGCGCTGGCGCAGCGCCGCGGCGGTCTCCAGCCCCGACACGCCGGGCATCGAGATGTCCAGCACCGCCACGTCGGGCTTGAGCTCGAGCGCCAGGGCCAGCGCTTCGGTGCCGGTGGCGGCCTCGCCTACCACCGAAAACCCGGGCGCGGTCTCCAGCACGTGGCGGATGCCGGTGCGCACGATGGCGTGGTCATCGGCGACCAGCACGCGAATCGGGGGTCCAGTCACGAGAGCCCGACCCCCGCGGGCGATGCGACCGGCAGCGAGATCTCGAGCGCGGACCCGTTGTCCCGTGACCCGCCGAACCG
>DASSMN010000573.1:0-2927 GCA_035688885.1 Gemmatimonadales bacterium | reverse complement strand
GACCGCCACTTCGAGTTCCGCGGCGGGGTGGAGCGGGATGCCGGCTGGCGCACCCGGGCCGGCGACACTACCGTGTGGCCGGCGGGTGCCGAGAGGGGCCGGGTTCAGCGCCCGCTGCCAGGCTCCTCGCGGCCGTCACGGGGGCGCACCGGCGACGACGACCCCGAGGGCGGCACATAGGGGCCGCTCGGCCGCCTGGCCTTGGTGCGCGCCCAGCAGGTGGGACACACGGTCAGTCCAGCCGAGCCGGGGACGCGCCACTCCGGTGGGAGCTGACGACCCACGGGACAGAACGGGTCGAGGTGGTAGATGTCGCCGCCGCGGGCGTGGTAGGTGAGGTCGAGATCAGACATCGCACAGCCTCTTCGTCAAACGGATGGAGTCGAGAAGCGGCTGGGGTTAGCAAGCAATATGCCAGTCGATAAGGGTGAGCCATGGCCGGTTTGAGACTCTACAGCATCGTTTTCATCGCGCTCCTGTTCCTGATTCCGATGGCCGCATTGGTCGGATTCGGACTGCTCGGCAGTCGGCCGAGCGTCCGGCCTCAGGGCTGAGCGCCCACCCACATCCACCACCTCCACCACCTCGGTCTCTCACCGGCGTACCACCGCGGAGGTGGGCTCAGCCGGCGAACGACAGCTCGCCTCGGGCCCGTAGCTCGAGCGGCCGGAGGGCGCGATAGACGAAATCGTGCACCGGCGCCGCCACTCCCCTCTCCTTTCCCAACCGCACCACCGACCCGCTCTGGGCTTCCAGCTCCGACGGCCGTCCGGCGATGATATCACGCTGCATCGAGGTGGTGCCCGCCTCCGGGAGCGAGTCGGTGAAGGCGAGGGTCTCGTCCACCGCCGCGTCGGGGAGGGCGACGCCGTTGGCGCGGGCCACGGCCAACACCTCGCGCATGGCGCGCCCGAGCAGCTCGCGGGTCTCGGGGCGGCTCCGGAGCACGCCGATGGGAGCGCGGGTGACCGCGCCGAGGCCGCTCACCGACGAGATGAAAAGAAACTTGCGCCACATCTCCGCCCGGACATCGTCGAGGGCTTCGGCCGTGACGCCGCGGCAGCGGCTCAAGGCCTGCTCGAGGCGCCGAACGCGGGAGCTCGAGCCGCCGGTCAGCTCGCCGAAGGCGATGTGGGGCTGGGCGCCCTGGTGGCGGACGACGCCGGGAGACTCGACCCAGGCAATGATGTGGCACAGCCCGCCGAGGACGCGCTCGGGCCCCAGGACGGCGGCGAGCTGCCCGGGGGCCTCGACGCCGTTCTGGAGCGGGACGACAAACGTGTCGGGACCGAGGGCGGGCGCGATGGCGCGAGCGGCGTCGGGCACCTGCCAGGCTTTGACGGCGAGGAGGATGGCGTCGATCGGGCCGAGATCGGCGGGGCTCTCGGCGGCTCGCACCGGCTGAACGGTGAAGTCCCCCTCGGTGCTGGCGACCCGGAGGCCGCGCTCATCCAGCGCGCGGAGGGCTTCCCCTCGAGCGACAAAGGCCACCTCCTGGCCCGCCTCGGCCAGGCGACCACCGAAATAGGCGCCCACGGCGCCGGCTCCGAAGATGGCAATGCGCATCCGTCCGCTCGTAGTTGGGGTGATCGGGTCCGAGTCTCGGCAAGATAGTGATTACCGGGATCTCGCGCGGTTTCATCGCTTTGTATATTTTTGCAGCGCACACCGATCACATATGGTCGCCATACTCGCCGGGGGCGCGGCGGCGGTCGTCCCGTGATACGCCCGGTCAGCGACATCCCTTTCGGGGCACGGGGGTCACGTCACCCGCGCCCGATTGCCGTTTGCCAGCGCCCACAGGAGCGGCATGAAGGGCCGCTGAGCACTCGACTTCCTCTGGTCACTTGCCGGTCTTCTCACACCTGTAAGGAAAGGAGCGGGGCCGATGGACACACCAAGAGGTTGGTTGCGGCTGGCGGTCGGTACGGCGGCGTTGATCGCTGTCAGCGCGTGCAGTGACAACAATAGCGTCACCTCACCGCCGACCTTCACTCCAGTGGCCGTGGTCACGCAGGACCAGCTCAAGGCGGCGCTGGCGCAGGCAGTCGGAGTCAGCGGGGACCCGGTGCCGGATGGCAGCGGCGGCCTCAACCTGAACATGTGGGCCACGGTAGTAGACACGGCGGGGATCGTGGTGGCGGTGGTCTATTCCGGCGCCAAGGAAGGCGACCAGTGGCAAGGCAGCCGGATCATCTCGGCACAGAAGGCGAACACGGCGATGAACTTCAGCCTCGACGCGGCGTACGCCGGATTCGGCGGCCTGGCCTTGTCGACGGCCAATCTCTATTCGGCCACCCAGCCGGGTGGCAGCCTGTTCGGTCTGCAGGAGGCCAATCCGATCAACGAAGACGTGGCCTATGGTGGTGATATCGCGAATTACGGCACCTCGAAGGACTACATGATCGGACGGCGCATCGGAGGGACCAACGTGTTCGGCGGCGGGTTCGCGCTGTACGACGCAGCCGGCAATCTGGTGGGCGCGGTGGGCGTGAGCGGCGATACCTCGTGCGCGGACCATGCCATCGGCTGGAAAACTCGTTTCTATCTCAACCTGGACAACGTCCCGGGCGGCGTGGCTCCCAACGGCACCGACAACATCATCTACGACATTGACGGCAGCGGCGTGAGCGCGAGCGGCTTCGGCCACCCGCACTGCCTGGATGCGGCCACGGAGTCGGCGGTGGCAGACGACCTGCCGGTGAGCTTCCCGGTCGGACCTGGCGGGGCCTGAGCTTTTCGGCGTACCTCGAAGTGAGGGAGTCGGTGACGCGGCAGGTTGATGCGGTCACCAGAGCAGGCGACAGGGGCCTCCGCGTTGGAGGCCCCTGTGGTGTTGAGGGGACCGGGCGGAGCTGGACCGCTGCTTGGCGACGTAGAATCCATTGTGCTGCTGCGCGTTAGGAGGTCATGGCTTCCGGAGCCCC
>DASSMN010000603.1:0-5192 GCA_035688885.1 Gemmatimonadales bacterium | reverse complement strand
GCCCGGGCCTCCTCCAGCGACAGCTCCTCCAGCGCGCCGGCCTGCTCGAAGCCGGCGTTGTTGACCAGGAGGTCCAGTCGGCCGGCTCGGGCGGTGATGGCCGCGACGCAAGCGGCGACCGAGGCGTCGTCGCGCACGTCGAGCGGGAGCATCTCGACGCCGGCGGTCGCTTCGCCCGACGGATTCCGGCTGGTGCCGAACACACGGTAGCCGCGGACTGCGAGCAGCGAGGCGGTCGCCCTGCCGACCCCGGAGGAGGCGCCGGTGACGAGGGCGACCGGGCGGGAATCGCTCATTGGTCCCTCGGAGAATGGGTTCCCAACATAGGAAACCCGGCCCATCGCGGCGAGATCCTCAGCGCCGGGCGAACTCCAAGTGGGTCACCTTCGCCGTCGCGGTCGTTCGAACCGGCCGCAGCCCGGCCATGTCGGTCCCGACTCCCTCGAACAGCCGTGCACCCCCGCCGAGCAGCAGCGGCACCAGGTGGAGCTGCATCTCGTCCACCAGGCCGGCCCGGAGGTACTCGTTGGCGGTCTCGGCGCCACCCGAGAGCCAGACGTCCTTTCCGTTGGCGGCCTCGCGCGCCCGGTCCAGTGCGTCCTCGATGCCGCCGGTGACGAAGTGGAAGGTGGTGCCGCCCTTGAGCGGCAGCGGGTCGCGACGGTGATGGGTCAGCACGAACACCGGATGATGGAACGGGGGATGGTCCTTCCACCAGCCGATCCAGGGCTGCTCGGTGTTCCAGGGCCCCGGCCCGCCACCGAACATGTTGCGCCCCATGATGGTGGCGCCGACGTTGGCGAGCGACCGCTCCATCACCGGGGTACTGTCGTTCACTTCGCCCCCCGCGAGCCCATGGGGCTTGCGCCAGGCCGCCAGGGGAAACACCCACTCGTGCAGCGCCTCGCCGCCGATGCCAAGAGGCTGCTCTATGGTCTGCTCCGGACCGGCGACGTAGCCGTCCAGGGAAACCGAGATACCGAACCGCAACCGGGACATGAATCCCTCCTTTTTCTTCATCGTCGAACGGTCTCCAGCGGATTCGACACCCGCTGGGTGCCGTGGTCAACCCCCCGGTCGGTCATCCGAGCGCAGGGAGGGATCTGGCCTGTCTGTAAATCGAGCTATGGGCTCGAGGTGTGGATCGCCGGCCTGCATCGGCGGAGATCAGAAGTCGTTGCGCAACCCTCTGCATTGCGCCGCTGACGATCGCGCGGCGAAGCGCGAGGCCATCGGTTGCATAGGAAATTCCGCCGACGCGCTAACTCCCGGCCCCCGAGCGCGTCCCGCCTTCCTCGGCGGTTGGCATGACCAATGCGGCCTGCACCGCCGCCCTTCCTCGGACCCACCATGCCAAAGCCGCAGGACTCATCGAAGCCCGACCCGCTGGCGCGGGAGGTGGACCGCCTCCTGGCGAGTCTGGCCGGCGCCGGCGCGAAGATGGTGAGCAACCCCGATCCGATGCCCAGCGCGCCGACCCCTCGCCGCCCGCCCTCGCCTGCTCGCCGCCGTACCGACCCGACCCGCGGCGACCTCGCCGCGCTCTGGGCCCGGGTGGCCCTCGGCGTCGTGCTCGGCGTCGGGATCACCCAGTGGCCCTACGCCCATGCCTGCGGGATGGGGCTGATCCAGTATTTCGGCGCGGTCGTGACGGTGCTGGTGACGGGTGCCTGGATCGCCGTCGCGGCCTGGTCCCGCCGCCACGCGACCGGTCACGTCATCGCGTTGCTGCTCATCCTATGGGGGATTGCGCTGGCGACCTACGAGATCCTGCCTCGGGTGGGATACGCGGCCCTGCGGTGGACCTGGCAGTGTTGACCGACACGGCTAGTGGCGGGTGAACCGGAGCGGCTTCTCCCGGCCCGCGCTGTAGACATAGAGGAAGGGGCCCTCGACCCGGAATCGCTCGGCGTGCTGCAGGGCCTCGAGGTAGGCACTCTCCTGGCCCATGATCGCCTCGGGGCAGGCCATCCGGGTCACCGCCTGGGGCCCGAAGGCGATCGAGTCTCCCACGATGGTCACCGGCCCGCTGAACCGGTTGCACGATGCGCTCCCGGCGACCTTCCCCTGCGCTGGAAACTCCAGCGTCGCTGGCGCGCTGTCGAGCACTCCCGCGCCGGCGAGGTCCTCCAGCTGCCAGGCCGTCCCCACCAGATAAGGCGCTCCAGACTCCGCGCCCGCCGCGGCCTTCCGGATCCGCACCAGCTCGATCAGCGGCGCCACCATCGCGATCGACGCCATGTCGTCGCGACGACGCGCCTCGGCCTCCAGCGCGAGGCCGTCCACCTGGTAGTCCCTCGGAAGGTTGGTGGGGACGTAGCGGGTGCCGTCGGCCGCGTCGATCACGAACAGCCCGCCCTCGAGCTCGACGTGCCGCACGGTGCCGCCGAGATGGAAGATCGGGCCGGATTGGTCTCCCTTCCCCAGCTCCTCCCAGGGATTCGATTCCCGCGCGGCGCCGCCGGACGCACAGGCGGCGAGGAAGAGGGTGAGGCCCACGAGAGCGCGAGTCATGAACTCTGTGGGGCCGCTTCGACCAGCTTTTGGAACCGCGGGTTGCTCCGCAGCGGATCGAAGTTGGGGTCGATCCGAAGCCAGCCGGGTGAGAGGATGTACGGCATCTTGAGCAGTGGCTCGAGCAGATCGATCGCCTTGTCCGGCTCGCCTACCAGGATATAGATGCGCACGAGCTGCTGCTGCAGGTAAGGACCGAAGTACACATCCTTGGTGACCGGGACCAGCTTGACGGCCCGTTCGCCATCGGCGATCGCCTCAGCCTTGCGCCCCAGATAAGCGAGGGCCAGCCCGCGGAATACGTAGCTCTGCGCGTCGTCCGGAGTGTTGCGGATGCGCTCTTCCATGGCCAGGCGTGCGGAATCGGCGTAGATCCTGGTCTGGGTCTGGTCGCCGCGGAAGTGCAACAGCTGCGTGCGAATGATCGCCCACGTGCCCCGGTCGTCGAACGCGCTCGGCGTGAGCCGGAGCAACAGCTCCTGCAGCTCCTGCGGGAGGACCCAGTACAGGTCGAAGAAGTTGCCGAAGAAGCTGGCCAGTGCGGCCGGGTCATACGCCGGCCCCGCCGTCCGGATCACCTCCCGAGCTTTGTCCAGGTCACCCATCCCGAGGTAGGCCATCACCTTGTTCTCCAGCACTCCCGCGTTGTCGGGGGCGAGGGCGATGGACCGATCGGCTGCCGCGATCGCCTCGGGGTAGCGCCTCAGGCGGAGATATGCATGCGCGGTCCGGCGGGCGATCGTCACCGAGCGGGGGTCAAGCGCTCCCGCGCGCTGGAAATGGCGCAAAGCCTCTTCCCACTGGCCGACGCTGATCTCGGCCACCGCCGTGCCCCCGAGCAGCTCACCGTTGTTCGGGGCGAGGCGGAGGCCGGCCTGGTACTCGCGCAAGGCCCGCGAGTAGTCCAGCAGGATGGATGCGTAGTAGTCCCCCATCGCCAGGTATCCCTGGTAGTGATCCGGGGTCAGGCGCAGGGCGCGCTCGGCCGCCTCGAGCGCTCGCCGCTGGCCCTCCTGGGTGGGTGTCCCATTGGAGTAGAGCAGCGAATGTGCGCGGGACAGCTGGGTCCACGCCTGGGCGAAGCCGGAGTCGAGCGCCACGGCACGCTCGTACAGGTCGATGGCGGGCCGGAGATTGTTCACGCTGCCCACGCTCTGCGACAGTGCCTCGGCCTTGAGGAAGGCATCGTACGCCGAGGCATTGGAGGTCGGGCGCTCCGCCAGCGCGGCCCGTTGGGGCGAGCCCATCGCCACGTCGAGCGCCTGCGCCACCTGCCCGGCCATGTCGGCCTGCACCTGGAACACGTCGGTGAGCGAGGCGTCGAACGGCTGCTGCCACTTGGTCGAGCCGGTGGAGACCTGGATCAGCTCCGGACTCACCCGTACGTGATTCCCGCCGCTCGCCTTCTCCCAGCGGACGGTACCGGTCAGGAGCCAGTCTACGCCGAGCTCGCGTCCGATCTCCTGGGGCGACTTGCTGCTCTTCTTGTACTGGGTCGAGCTGCTGCGTGCGGTCACCTGCAGGCCGGGCAGCGACGTGAGCTTGCCGCGGACCTCGTCGGTCACGCCGTCGGCGAAGTACTCCTGGTCGGCGCCGCCGAGATTCTCGAACGGCAACACCGCGAGCCGCTTGGCCCCGCCGGTCTCGGGAGCATCCTCCCGGTGCCGGAGCCAGCCGAACAGGATGCCGAGGCCGATCAGGAGGCCGAGGGTGAGGGAGCCGGCGGCAATGCGCGGGCGCGCGGGCGCACGGGCGGACGGTCGGGCCGCGGCTCCAGCGCCCGGCGCCTCGATGGTGGGTGCAGCCGAGCCGTCCGCCCGTGCGTCCGTGCGACTGTCCGCCCCCGCCAGCGCCTGTGCGAACTGGTCCAGCGACGCGAAGCGGTCCGCCGCGACCGGCGCGAGCGCGCGGCGGATGGCGTCATCCACAGCGGTCGGAATGTTGGGTCGGACGGAGCGGACGCTCGGCGCCGGCTCGGTCAGCCGCTTGGCCGCGATCGCCTGGGCGGTGGCGCCGGTCCACGGCGCTTCGCCGGCGAGCATCTCGTACAGCACCGACGCCAGCGAGTACTGGTCGGTCCGACCGTCGATGTTCTTGTCTCCCGCGGCCTGCTCCGGGCTCATGTAGGCCGGCGTGCCCACCGCGATGCCGGTCTCGGTCAACCCCTCCTCGCCGCTCAGGGCCCGGGCGATGCCGAAGTCCGCCACCAGCGTCGAGCCGTCCCGGGTGAGCAGGATGTTCTCCGGTTTCACATCCCGGTGTACCACGCCGTGCTGGTGGGCATAGGCGAGCCCGCGGGCGGCCTCGACGGCGATCCGGAGCGCGGCGTCCAGCGGGAGCTGGCGCTCCCGGCGCAGGCGGTCGCGCAGCGATTCGCCCTCGACGAACGGCATGGTAAACCAGAGCCGGCCGCCGACATCGCCGGAATCGAGCACCGTCAGGATGTGGGGATGCTGCAGCCGGGCGGCGAGACGGATCTCACGCTGAAACCGGTCGGGTCCGAGGCTGGCGGCGAGGTGCAGGTGCAGCAGCTTGAGCGCGACCGGCCGGTCGTGGCGGAGGTCCTGGGCCAGCCAGACCGTGGCCATCCCGCCCCGCCCCAGCTCGCGCACGAGCTGATAGCGGTCGCGCAGTGCCTCGGCCAGCGCCTACCGCTGGATGGCCATCGGAGCCCCGCA
>DASSMN010000566.1:0-3804 GCA_035688885.1 Gemmatimonadales bacterium | reverse complement strand
GACCGCCAGGGAGGCGGCTTCGATGGGAATTCGTGTGTGTCTTGCCGGCGCGACTGGGTGGGCGGGCTCCGAGCTGGCACGCGGGATCGCCGCGACGAGCGATCTCGCGCTGGTGAGCGCCGTCTCCCGCACCCACGCCGGGCGTGATCTCGGAGAGGTCCAGGGTGATCGGAGGCTTTCGTGCCCGGTCTACGCCTCCGCGCCGGAGGCGCTCTCCCGCCCCTGCGACGTGCTCGTGGAGTTCACCGCCCCGGACAGCGCGAGGGCGAACATCCTGGCCGCGCTCGAACATGGTGCTCACGTCGTCGTCGGCACCTCCGGTCTGACCGACGCGGAGTACGCGGAGATCGACGGCGTCGCCCGTGCCCGGCGGGTCGGCGTTCTCGCCTGCGGCAACTTCGCCCTGACGGCGGTGCTGATGCAGAAGTTCGCCGAGATGGCCGCCCGGCTGATCCCGCAGTGGGAGATCCTCGACTACGGGCGCGACGACAAGCCTGACGCGCCGAGTGGCACCGCCCGCGAGGTGGCGGCGCGCCTGGCGCGGGTCCGCGCTCCTGAGCCAACCGTGCCGGTGGCGCAGACGATGGGCGAACCCGCCGCGCGGGGCGCGATCGTATCGGGGTCGCAGATCCACTCTGTCCGCTTGCCCGGCTTCATCCTGAGCACCGAGATCATCTTCGGCCTGCCGGATCAGAAGCTGACCATCCGGCACGAGGCGGGCAGCAGCGCCCGCCCTTACGTAGATGGTGCGCTGCTTGCGATTCGGAGGGCTTCGATGTTGGTGGGTGTCCATCGCGGGTTGGACACCGTGCTGGACATCTGAGGGGATGACGCTGCGCCTTCCTGGCCTGGTTCAGAGCGCGTACATCGACGCCGCCAGGCGCTTCAACCCGCGATCCCGCGCAATCAGGTCGAGGTGCACCGACGTCCAGTCGGCGAGGAACACCGCCTCGCTCCCCTCGCCGTTGTAGGTCTTGAGATACCCGCCACACGCCTCGCAATAGTCGATCCGCAGAGTCGTGTCCGCCTCGATCGCCACGGTCGCGTGCTGGTGGTCGTCGCTCTCGCAGAAGGGACAGTCGGTCCGCTTGTAGCGCCAGCGCGTCCGGCAACACCCACACACGAGGTAGCGCTGACGCCCCGGATCCTTGCCGACGAGCTGCGCCATCGCGGGCGGGGTGCCGCAGGTGGGGCAGTAGTTGCGGAGCCATCGCTCCTCGTCGCGCCAGCTGCTGAACGCGCCCACCACCGCCTGGAGATAGCGGGCGAGCACGATCCAGGCGAAATAGGGCAGCAGCCCTGAATGATCGGGCGCGATGGACTCTCGGCCGCGCAGCCAGGCGAGAAGACGGAGCGGGATGTCGGGGTCGCGACCCAGGTCGGCGGCCAGGGCCCGGCTCTCCGCGGCCAGCTTGTCCGGAAGCCGCAGCAGGGCCGTCTTTTCGATCAGGGAGGAGATGGCTCCGGCGGCGGGGTCGAGGTCGACCTCCACCGCCGAGCTGTGCAGCAGCGGCACGCCGGCGCGGTAGTCGTCGAGGTAGTCATCCCAGGCCGGGATCGCCGCGCTCGGGATGTCGACCTCCCCTAGTGCCCCTTCGACCAGCGCGTAGACCTCCGCCATCGGCTGGAGATACGGGTGCTGTCCGAGCCAGATCTCCCGGTTCAATGGGTCGAAGGCCTGGCCGAAGCCGGGTTCTTGGGGAGCACCGGCCACAACCGCGCGCCGAGTCCGAAGAGGAAGATGGCCGCGGCGATGAGGCCGATCGACACGCCCCACTCGAAGATCGACGGCACGTAGGGCTCGGGCGCGAACTGCGGCCTGGCGCCTTTCAGGTTCATGGCCAGCGCCACGACGTTCACCCGGTTGAGCACCACGCCCAGCGTGGTCAGCAATGCCCCGACCATGAGCATGGTCGGTCGGGCTCGCTGCGCAGGACGCGCCAGCAGTGCGAGAGGCACCAGGCCGCCCAGCACGATTTCCACCAGGAACAGGGCGCCGAGTCGCCCTCCGAACGCGCCGGCCAGCTGCCCGCGCAGCGCCATGTCCCCGAGACGCCAGACCAGGTACACCAGCAGCGACCAGAAGGTGATGTTGCCGAGGGAGGCCAGCTGGCTCATCCGGAGGGTCCGGTGCCAGGCCTTGGCGATCCACATCTCGACCAGGATCACCAGCGCGGTCCCCGAGGCAATCGAGGACAGGAAGAACGAGACCGGCATGACCGGCGACCACCACTGGGCCCCGAGCTTGTCGGGCATCAGGAGGAACAGCGAGCCCAGCGAGCTCTGGTGCATGGTGGAGAGGGTCACGGCCGCGATGGCCAGCATCACCGGCTCGTACTCCTTGCCCCTGGGCCGGAAGATCCACGCGAGCACCGAGAAGACGGCGGCCGCGGCGGCGGTGAGCACGAGGTTCCGAGACAGCAGGTAAACGAACGCGGCCACCGCCAGGACGACATACGCGCCGGACCAGCGACGCCAGACCTCCATCGCCCTGCTCAGTCCCAAATGCTCCAAGGGAACCGGGAGGAACTCGAAGAGGAGAATTGTGACGTAGAGGCCGACGCACCACGACACCTCGAACATCGCCGATTGCTCGGGGGCCTGGAGGCCCAGCTGCCAGAAGTTCCAGGGCAGGCCCAGGTCGGCCACCAGGGTGACGGTGACGAAGGAGTAACTCAGGAGGCCCATGAGCACCGCGGCTCGGCCCATGGAATACAGATCCTTGCGCCGGAAGACGTAGATCAGGCCCGCGGTGGCGAACGCACCCGCCGCGATCGCGATCCACACCAGGTCGAACACGATCCACAGCCCCCAGGCGTAGGTATCCGACAGGTTCGTGCCGCCACCCAGCCCCAGCGCGAATCGCGCGACCAGGGAGAGCGCCCCGAACGCCATGAGCGCGATCAGGACCCAGTTGAAGGGCGTCAGCAACGGCTGCTGGACGGGCTCGAACTCCGGATGCTCGTCATGGCTGTCCACCCCGGCGGCGTGCGCCGCCGCCAGGGCGACCCGGGAGGCCCGGCGCTTGAGCGCGGCGACCGTGCTGCCCAACACGGTGCCGAGGGCGATGACCGCCGGCGGTACCGCATGCAGCGCGAAGCTCGTATAGGCCGGAAACGCCTTGTCACTGAGCGTGGGAAATCCCAGCTTCTCGAACGGCACCGACGACAGGTACACCACCGAGGTGCCGCCAGCCTCCTTCTCGCCGTAGACGTGGTCCACGTACTTGCCCGGGCGAGCGGCGATGCGGCGGTGAGCCTCCTCGAGGATGTCGTCCCGATTGCCGAAGGTGAGCGCGTCGGCCGGGCAGGCTTTGACGCAGGCGGGGACCACCATGTTCTTCTCGTAGTCCCGGATGTCCTCGTCCGTCAGTGGCTGCCCGTTGCGGGTTGGGGGAGTCGGCTGCTCGGCCCGGTCGGCACAGTGGGTGCACTTCTTGATCTTCGGGGCGAGGGAATCCCATTCCGCCGCCGGCACCCCCCAGGGACAGGCCCAGATGCAATAGCGGCACCCGATGCACTTGTCCGCGTTGTAGCTGACCGGCCCATCCGGCATCCGGCTCAGCGCCGTGGTCGGACAAGCGGACACGCACGCAGGCTCCAGGCAGTGCAGGCATCGCTGCATGGTGAAGAGGTAGTGCAGTCCACCGGGGGCGTTCTCGTCCGGGATCTCGTGCGACGTGATCAGCGTCCACGTATCGGCACTGAGGGCGGCAGGGTTCTGTAAGCCCAGGTCGCCCAGCAGCTGCGTTTCTTCTCCCTCGCACTCATTCCAGTTCTTGCAGGCCACCTGGCAGGCGCGGCA
>DASSMN010000565.1:0-12963 GCA_035688885.1 Gemmatimonadales bacterium | reverse complement strand
CACCGCCAGGTTCTTCTCAGGCGCAATCTGTGTCAGCGTCTGGCCGCAGGGCGCCTCGAGGTTGACGGAAACGCGGGAAGCGAGCGCCGTGAGCCGCTCGATCTGGGCCTGCTGCGCGCCCGCCACCAGCTTGACGTGGATATATCCCGCGAAGCGGTGCCGCTCCCGCAGCAGTTCCAGCGCGGTGATGAGATCGTCCATGACCTTGACCGGATTACTGGGGATGCCGGTGGTGACGAACAGGCCATCGACCCAGCCCCGTTGGAGCGCACCGAGGAAGATGCGCACCAGCTCCTCGGGCTTGAGCAGGGTGCGGGGCAGGTTGCGGTCTCGCCGCATGGGGCAGTAATGACAGTTGTAGCTGCAGGCGTTGGTCATCAGGATTCGCAGCAGCCGAGTCTCTCGACCGCTGGACCTGAGCCGGCGGATATTGAGGGGCCCGAGCGAGCCGGATTGGCGGGCGTGGCGCAGCCGGGGAGGCGGGGGCGGACCCTCGCGATCATCCTGGGCGAGCGAAATGAGCGTATCGAGCTTCCGCGCGAGATCCGGCACGTGCAACATGGGGACGAGCCTCCGCCAGGACGGACCTACAGTACCCGAATAAATACCGAAGCGCAAGGGGAGGGACGTGTCTCATGGATAGCGCTGCCCGCGACCACCTGGCCCGAGCTCTCGGCTGGGCCGAGGCCCACATGAGTTTCGATGACGCGGTGGCCGATCTGCCGGCGAACCTACAAGGCCAGGCTCCGGCCGGCTTGCCATACTCGCCCTGGCAACTGCTGGAGCACATCCGGATCACCCAGCACGACATTCTCGATTTCTGCCGCAACTCGAACTACCAGGAGATCGCCTGGCCCGACGACTATTGGCCCAAGACGCCCACGCCGCCGTCGGGCAAGGCATGGGCCGAGAGCGTGGAGCGGATTCGGGAAGACCGGGCCGCGCTGGAGGCAATGGCCCGGGATCGCTCGATCGACCTGACGGCCAGGATCCCCCACGGGACCGGACAGACCTACCTGCGGGAGATCCTGCTGGTCATCGACCACACGGCGTACCACATGGGCGAGCTCATCGTCGCGCGCCGGCTGCTCGGCGCCTGGCCGCGCAAGCAGGGGTAAGCATGGCGGTCGTTCGGCTCGTGGCCGTTGCGGTGGCGCTGGCCCTGTCGCAGCCCAGCGCCGAAGCCCAGACCGTCCAGGGCCGCGTGGTGCTGCTTCCACGGGAGACCCCGATCCCGGGGGCGCTGGTCGTCCTGGTGGACAGCGGCGGGCACGATGTGTCCCGCGCGGCCAGCACGGCGAGCGGCGGGTTCACGCTGGCCGCACCGTCGCCAGGTCGCTACACGGTCACGGTGCGGCAGATCGGCTGGAAGACCTGGGAATCGCCGACCTTCGAGCTCACCTCGGCCGAGCGTCTTCCGCTGGTGCTCCGGGTCGAGGCGGAGCCGTACACCCTGCCCACCATCACGGTGGAGGCGCGACGCTCGCGCTGCGGCATCCAGGTGGGCGGTGACGACGTGGTGAGCCGGCTGCTCGAGGTGGCGCAAACGGCGCTGGCGCTTGCCCAGGCGACGGCGGACGCCCGCACCCTGGGCTTTTCCAGCGAGTGGTACGTCGCCCGCTACACCGCCAAGCTCGAGATGGCCGACAGCAATGGCATGGGCGCCGGCCGCCTCACATCGTGGCCCATCCAGACCGCCCCGCCCGACTCGATTCACCGCTGGGGCTTCGTGCGCACCGACGGCCCGGGTCAGGCCTGGACCGATGTCGGCTCCGACCGGGGCCCGGTGTACTACGGCCTCGATGCTCGGGTACTGTTCAGCGACTGGTTTCTCGCCGGGCACTGTTTCCGGCTCGAGGGTGAGCGCGATGGGAAGCTCCGGGTGGCGTTCGAGCCCGAGCACCATGGTCAGCTGGTCGATGTGCAGGGCACGCTCGAGCTCGATCGCGAGAGCCTGGAGCTCCAGCGGATCGGCTTCGCCTACGTGAACCTGCCGCGCTGGGTCCCGCGCGAGCGCGCCGGCGGCGACGTGCGCCTCCGCCGGCTGCACACCGGCGCGTGGGTGCCCTATGCCTGGCGCATGCGGGCCCCGGTGCCCAAGCTCATGGGCGGCGGCTCTCAGCCGAAGGTGGACAGCTGGGTGGAAACCGGCGGCTGGGTGCGCTCGGTGCGCGGGCCTGGAGGGGAAGTGGACAGCGGTTTGACGAAGGAACTGAAGGAAGGCGAACAGACACGGGAACAACAGGCTGAAGGATCGTAAGGCCGATCAGCTCACGGACGCGCAGCCGGAAGTACAGTCTGAAGAACCGTCGGACCGCAGGCGAGAAGACATCGCACGGCGGACAGCAGCCCCTTCCTGTTCTGTCTATCAGTCCGTCAGTCCGTCAGTCCGTCTGTCTGTCTGTCCGTCTTTCCGTCTTTCCGTACTACCTTCCCTCCATGGCCACCTCCGCCCCCTCTGTGACCTCCGACACACTGGACCGCCGGCCCGCGGCGGCGCCGGCGGAGGACGACCACGAGCGGGTTGGCGCCACGCGATGGCTCATTCTGCTCGGGCTCATCACGGCCGCCATCATGGAGGTGCTCGACACCACCATCGTCAACGTCGCGTTGCCGCAGATGGCCGGCAACCTGGGGGCCACCCAGCAGGAGATCAGCTGGGTCAGCACCGGCTACATCCTGTCCAACGTGGTCGTGCTGCCGATGACCGCGTTCTTCACCGACCGGTTCGGCCGCCGCCGCTATCTCACCGCCTCCATCATCCTGTTCGCCGTGGCGTCGTTCCTGTGCGGCACGTCCCATTCGCTGGTCGAGCTGGTGATCTGGCGCATCGTGCAGGGCGCGGGCGGCGCAGCCCTGCTCTCGACGGCCCAGGCGACCATCCGTCAGATCTTCCCGCGCGAGCAGCAAGGCCTGGTGCAGGCGGTGTTCCTGCTGGGCATCATCGTCGCCCCGACGCTCGGCCCCACGCTGGGGGGATGGATCACCGACAACTACACCTGGAACTGGTGCTTCTTCATCAACGTGCCGATCGCGATCGTCTCCACCTTCCTGGTCACGACGTTTCTCCACGATCCGCCGGGCCAGAAGCGTCGCACCGGGCAGGTGGACTGGCTGGGCATCAGCCTGCTCACCGTCGGCCTCGGGGCGCTGCAGTACGTGCTCGAGGAGGGGAACGCGGACGACTGGTTCAACGACTCGCTGATCCTGCGGCTCGCGATTCTCGCGGGCGTCTGTCTGATCGGCATGGTGTGGTGGGAGCTGTCATCGCGCAATCGCCATCCGGTCGTGAATTTCCGGGTGCTCAAGAACAAGGAGCTGGCCGCGTCGATCTTCCTGTTCGTGGCGCTCGGCTTCGGGCTCTACGGTGGCGTGTTCATCTTCCCCCTGTTCACCCAGACCATTCTGCATTTCACGCCCACCGAGACGGGCCTGGCCCTGTTGCCCGGCGGCCTGGCCACGGCGGTGACGGCGCTCATCTGCGGCCGCCTGCTCAACGGGGCCAAGCCGCTGGTGGATCCGCGGGTGCTGATCGCCATCGGGGTGGCCATCTTCGTCGCGGCCATGTGGGACCTGGGCCACCTCACGACCAACGCCGGTGAGCCCGACGTCCGCCTGGCGCTGATTATTCGCGGGGCCGGGCTCGGCTTCCTGTTCACCCCGATCAACAACGTGGCCTACGCCAGCCTCAAGCCCAGCGAGGCGCAGCAGGCGTCGGGACTCATCAACCTGGCCCGGCAGCTGGGCGGCTCGTTCGGCATCGCGATACTCGCGACCTATCTCACGGTCCACAATCAGTACCACCGGGTCGACCTGCTCACCAACGTGTATCCTGGCCAGCGGCTGGTCGACGAGCGGATCCAGGCTTTGACCGCCAACCTGATCGCCCATGGTTACGGTCCCGAAGCGGCCCACCGCGGCGCCCTCGCGCTGCTGGATCAGCAGGTGAGCCGCCAGGCGGCGATGCTGAGCTACAACGACGCCTGGATGCTGCTGCTGATCAGCTTCATCATCGTGGCTCCGGCAATCCTCCTGCTGCGGGGCCATAAGGGCGGGGGCGCGATGCCGAGCGGTGCGCATTGACCGAACCTGCGCCGCGGCGGCGTCGCCCCAACGTGAGCGCCGGGCTGGTGCTGTTCCGGCGCGGCCCGCAGGGCCTTGAGGTGCTGCTCGCCCATCCGGGCGGCCCCTTCTGGCGCGACCGGGATGCGGGGGCATGGACCATTCCCAAAGGCATCGTGGACGAAGGTGAGGACCTGCTCGACGCCGCGCGGCGCGAATTCCAGGAGGAGACCGGCATTACACCCGGCGGACCGTTCATTCCCCTGGGCAGCATCCGCCAGAAGGCCGGAAAGGTGGTACACGCCTGGGCCTGGGAAGGCGACGCAGATGCGAGCGCGATCGTCAGCAATACCGCGCGGGTGGAGTGGCCCCCGGGCTCGGGCCGCTGGGTCACTTATCCCGAGGTGGACCGCTGTGCCTGGTGCAATCCCGACTCCGCGCGCCGGCGAATCAATTCGGCGCAGGCGGAGCTGATCGATCGGCTGGAGGCGGCGCTCCGGGGCGGGCAACCGAGCTGAGCCGAATCCGGCGAATCGGGCTGGTGGGGGAGCCGGGGGGACGCGCCGCGTAAGTCCGCGGGCGCGTGGATCAGGCGACCAAGCAAAGGGGGCATGCCGACCCGCATGCCCCCGTGCGCTTCAGTTGGTTTTCGCCGCAGTCAGCCAGCCGCGAATTCGCCCATGCCGCAATAGTTGAGAAAGGCCACCATCTCCTCCGCTTCCTGCGGGGTCGAGACCATGATGGTCGTGTCGCCCCGCTGGACCAGCGGAATGAAGTCGAGTCCGCCGCGGCCCGGCTTTTTGAGCGGCTTGGTCGCCACCTTCCAGGGCCCGCCCTGCAGCAGATGCATCGGCAGTCCAGCCCCCAGCACCGCCGAAATGAAACGCCGCAGCAGGACCGAGTCCCGCCGCAGCCGCCCGCGTGGCTTGCGCTGGTGGTTGATGAGGGCCGCCAGCTCGAGTGCGGCCCGCTGGCAGAAGGTCTGGGCTTCTTTTTCGTCGATAGTGGTCACAAAAAGACGCTACAAGGAAAGTGCCTTGGCGTCAAACCGTGTGACCCGGCTCACCCGTCGTGGAAAGGCACTTGGGTGTGAGTTGGAACCCGGCGGAGCTCGCGGGAATTGGATTACCATCAGAAAGACATAAGGCTACAGGTTGCCGACGGTGGCCGTGTGGCGGACGCCAGTGCAGAGCGATGGACGAACGGATGGGCGCGATGGTGAACGGACACGTAGTGGAGTGGAGCGCGGCGGTTGGCATGTCCGCCGAGCATCTGGCGCAGACGCTCGTGGTGGTGATCGGCGGCGCGTGGATCGCCCTCCTGCTTCACGAGCTCGGACATGCCTTCGCCGCGACGGCGCTCGGGGTCCGGATCTGGGGCGTGCGACTCGGGGCGGGTCCTACGCTCTGGCGCGGTACCATCGGCGATTGCCGGGTCCATCTGGCGCTTCTTCCCTTTCTCGGCGCCGTGCACCTGCTCGATGAGGACGCGTGCGCCATCGGTTATCGCGATATCGTCGCGGGCCGCTGGCGGTTCGAATGGGGCCCCGAGGCCTGGCGCGCGCCCATCATTTCCGCCGCCGGCGGCATCAGCAACCTGTTTGGCGTGCTCCTGCTCGGTGCTTGGTGGAACTGGCTGGGCCAGCCGGCGGCGGGCACGTTGCTGTCGGACCTCGTGCTCTTTGCGATGGTCTCGAACTTCGCCGGCTATCTGAATCTGCTCCCCGGGGTCCACTCCGATGGAACCCATCTGCTGGCTCACTTGCGCGCCGCGCGTGTCAGACAGGAGCCGGCCCGAGCCGGCTAGCGCACGGGCGGTGGTCCTAGCGGCCACATGTCTCGGCCATCCGCCCGCGCCGGCGTGACAAAACGTGCACCCGGCACGTCCATTCCATATCTACAGACGGTCTATTTCCGGCGCGGGCCGCAGGCGGGATCGCAGCCATAGGCTGCCCCGTGCCAATGGCGCGTCTGTTGCCGGAATCCGGCCGGCATCCAGTTACCTTATCGCCAAGCGCATCTGACACAGCGACTTGCCGCGGCTTGCACGGTCTCGGGCCGGGACAGGCGTCCGGCGCTTCGCCATGCGGCGGCAGAACGCCCGAGTTCGGGCGCCCGGTCGCCGTACCATCGCCCCCCTGTTGCGGAAGACTGCATGATCTCGACGCGCCGATTCCTTCCCGTCTTCCTGTCGCTGCTGCTCGCGGCCTGCGGTGGAAGCGACCCCAGCGGGCCGAGTGGGGGCAGCCTCGCGGTGAGCGTGTCGGGCCTGCCGAGCGGAACGGCCGCGGCGGTTGACGTCACGGGCCCGGGTGGGTACAGCCATGGCGTTGTCGCCACGGAGACGCTCACCGGCCTCAGCGCGGGGACCTACACGGTGGCCGCCGCTCCGGTGACCAGCGGCGGGCAGTCGTACGCGGCTTCGGTGCCATCGCAGACCGTCACCGTCTCGTCTGCGACGGTTACCGCGAACGTGATCTACGGCGTCTCGGGCGGCACGCTCATCATCAACGTTGCCGGCCTTCCGCCGGCCACCTCGGCCGCGGTGCACGTCAGCGGCCCGGGCGGCTACGCGCAGGACGTGACCGAGAGCACCTCGCTGAACGGCCTGGCGCCTGGACCCTACACCGTCACGGCCCAGAGCGTGACGCCCGCCGGAACCAGCTACAATCCGAGCCCCGGCAGCCAGATCGTCAGCGTAGCGGCCGCCGGCACGAGCTCCGCGAATGTGAGCTACACAGCAGGGGCGGCGGGCGGCTTCAACCTTCGCATCGACGGCATGTACCTCACCCAGAGCGTCCAGACCTACACCGGGGCCGTGCCGCTGGTGAAGGACCGGGACGGCTATCTCCGCGTGTTCGTCACCGCCAACCAGACCAATCTCACCGCGCCCCAGGTGCGGGTGCGTTTCTACCAGGCGGCGAACCTGGTCTCGACCCTCACGATTGCGCCCCCGGCCACATCGGTGCCGCTCTCGCCCAACGAGGGCAGCCTGAGCTCCTCGTGGAACGTGGCGGTGCCAAGGACCCTGATTCAGCCGGGCCTCTCGGTGCTGGCCGATGTCGATCCCAGCAACGACATCGCGGAGGCGGACGAGACCGACAATCAGTTCCCGGCCTCGGGCACTCCGCTGCCGCTGGATGTCCATGCCACCTCCGCGTTCAGCGTGCGGTTCGTGCCGGTGCTCCAGAGCGTGAACGGCCGGCAGGGCAACGTCACCAACGCCAACAAGGACAGCTACCTCACGGCGGCGATGAAGATCCATCCGCTGGCGTCTTACGACGCCGACCTCCGCGCGCCGTATACCACGACGGCGCCGGCGGTCGATGCCAATAATTCGAGCACCTGGACCACGATTCTGAGCCAGCTGGACGCGCTGCGTGCCGCGGACGGGAGCTCGCGCTACTACTTCGGGGTGGTCAACCCATCGTACAACAGCGGCATTGCCGGCGTGGGCTACGTGGGCGGCAAGACGGCGCTCGGCTGGGACAAGAACGGGGCCGACTGGGTCGCGGCGCATGAATGGGGGCACAACTGGGGGCGCAACCATGCGCCCTGCGGTGGCGCGAGCGGTCCGGACCCCAATTACCCCTATCCGGGCGGGTCAACCGGTGTGTATGGCCTCGACGTGGCGACGCAGACGCTCAAGCCGCCGAGCTACACCGACGTCATGGGCTACTGCGACAACGAGTGGATCAGCGACTACACCTACGAAGGCGTGCTCGCCTGGCGCGAGGCGCAGCCCGATGTGGTCGGCGCGGACTTCGCGGGCGCCATCCAGCCGTGCCTGCTCGTCTGGGGCCGGATCGAACAGGGCCGGACGATCCTCGAGCCGGCCTTCCAGGTCGTGACGCGCCCGAGCCTGCCGACCCGATCGGGCGGCTACAGCGTCGAAGGACGGGATGCGGCGGGCGGCCGGGTGTTCCAGCTGAGCTTCGAGCCGGAGCAGGTGGCCGATGATCCCATGGGCGGCCGGCACTTTGCCTTCGCGGTTCCGCTCCAGCCCGATCGGGCCGCGCGGCTGGACGCGATTCAGCTGAGCGTGCCCGGTCGGAGCCCGGTAGCGGTGCGGGCGGCAGCGGGCGCCGCCGCGCCGGTCGATCTTCGCACCACGCGCGCCGGGGCGGGCCGGGTGTCGCTCCGCTGGAACGCGACGGCGCATCCGATGGTGATGGTGCGCGATCCGGCCACCGGCCAGGTACTCTCGTTTGCGCGCGGCGGCGCGGCGGAAATTGCGACCGAGCGCGCCGACCTCGAGGTGCAGCTGTCGAACGGCATCCTCGGCCGATCGGTGCGAGTCACGGTGCCGGCCCGATGAGGCGCCTTGCGCTGCTGCTGGGCGTGGCAGCGTGCGGCCGATCGCCGGCACCGGAGCCACAGGCCAACCCGGCCGCGGCCCAAGGGCATCTGTCCCTCGAGCGCCGGCCCTGCTTCGGCGCCTGCCCGGTGTACACCGTGACCCTGGAGCGCAGCGGAGCCGTGATCTTCGAGGGGCGGCGCTTCGTTGCCGACACCGGCACCCACACCGCCGCGATCCCCGCCGCGCGGGCCGACAGCCTGTTCCGCGCGCTGGACGCGGCCGGCTGGTTCGCCTTGGCCGACCGCTATGCCATGGGCGAGCCGGCCTGCCGGCACTTTGCCACGGATCTGCCGTCCGTGATCACCGAGGTGCGGATGGACGGCCGGGTCAAGCGGGTGGAGCACGACCATGGCTGCACCGACGCTCCGGCCGCGCTCGACGAATGGGAGCGGAAGATCGATGAGGTGACGGGAGTCGGGAGATGGGTCCGCCGCTAGCGTCGCGAGCGCTGGCTGTTGCTAGTCAGGCCCAGTCTCTACCGCCCATCCGCCCTACCGCCGGCCTGCGCTCGGATCTAACCGATCCCGCACCGCGTCCCCCAGCAGCGTCGCCGCCACGACCACCGCTACCAGCGCGATGCCGGGGGCCGTCGCCACCCAGGGCGCGTTCACCAGGGTATCGCGTCCGGACGCGATCAGGTTGCCCCACGACGGGGTGGGGGGTTGGACGCCGAGGCCCAGGAAGGACAGCCCGGCCTCGAGGAGAATGGCGTTGCCGAGTCCGAGCGCGGCAGCCACGATCACCGGGGTCATCGCGTTGGGCAGGATATGCCGCATCAGGATCCGCGGACCCGGGACGCCAAGGCCTACCGCGCTCTCCACGAATGGACGTATGGCGAGCGTGCGTACCTCGGCATAGACCAGTCGGGCGATGGTCATCCACCCGGTGAGCCCCAGCACCACCACCACGAGCCCCGCGCTGGGCCGCCAGAGCGACGCCAGCAGCAGGAGCAGCACGACCCGCGGCAGCGCCAGCGTGAAGTCGGTCAGCCCGAGCAGCACGGTGCCGATCCAGCCTCGCCAGAATCCCGCCGCCGCGCCCACCGCCACGCCCACCAGCACCGACAGCAGCACGGCCAGCACGCCCACGCCGAGGGACACCCGGGCGCCGTACAGCAGCCGGGCCCACACGTCGCGTCCGAACCGGTCGGTGCCGAGCAGGTGAAAGGCGCCCAGCGGATCGGTCGCGAGCGGAGGAAGGAAGCGGGTGAGCACGATGTCGTGCTGCGCGATCGGATCGCCGGCGAGCAGTGGCGCCAGCAGTGCGGCGAGCACGGCCCCGCCCAGCAGAAGGGCGCCGGCTGACGCCCGACGGTCGCGAAACAGTCGGCGCGACTCGCCCCTCACGCCCGCCTGCCGTGCCGGCGACCCATCTGCGACTCGGCCGGGCTCACCGGATCCGCGGATCGGCCAGGCTCACCAGCACCTCGGCCAGCAGATTGCCCACCACCACCAGCGTGGCGCTCACCGCGGTGGCGGCCATGACGACGGGGTAGTCGCGCGCCTGTACCGCCTCGACCAGGACTCGCCCCACCCCAGGCCACGCGAAGATGGCCTCGATGAAGACGGCGCCGCTGAACAGCGTCGGCAGCGACAGGCCGAGCAGGGTGAGCACCGGGATGAGCGCATTCCGGAGCACGTGGCGCAGGGTGACGCTCCGCTCGGGCAGGCCCTTGGCCCGCGCCACGGTGACGAAGGGCGCGCCGGCCACGTCGAGCATCGCGCCACGCACGAACCGCGCGGTGCCGCCCACGCCGACCAGCGTCAGCGTCACCAGCGGCAGCGTGAGATGCCGGAGCCGATCGGCCACGCGGTCGGCCGGCGCCAGAAAGTCGGCATCGAATCCGGCCGCGCCGAAGGCCGGGAGCCAGCGCAGCCGGTAGGTGAACAGCATCACCAGCATGAGCCCAAGCCAGTAGCCGGGGAGCGCGAACAGCGTGACCGTGGCGATCGAGAGCGCCGTATCCAGTCGGCCATTCCGGGTGGCCTGGATGACGCCCACGGCGATGCCGATGAGATAGCTCAGCACGAGCGACAGGCCGACCAGTCGCACGGTGGCGGGCCAGGCCTGCGCGAGCATGGTGCGCACCGGGCGACCGGTGGCGATGCTGGCGCCCCAGTCCCCGCGGGCAAAGCGACTCAGCCACGCGGCATATTGCGCGGGGAGTGGGCGATCGAGCCCGAGGGCGTGGCGCTGGGCGGCGATCTGTTCGGCCGTCGCGGTGGGGCCGACGAGAAGCAGCGCGGGGTCGCCGGGAGCGAGACGGAGGAGGGCGAACATCAGCGTGACCACGCCGAAGACGACTCCGAGGCCGCTCACGGCGCGGCGGGCGAACGCGTACATGGCTGGAATCTTTGCAGAGCGACGGCCCCACCGCCACCCTATCGCCCTCTCGCCCTATCGCCTTATCGTCCTACCGTGCTTCCACGCGCTCTCCTCATCGCGCTCATGCTCGTCGGCGGCTGCCAGCCGACGGCAACGCGGCGCGGTGCCACGGTCCTGTTCGCGTCCGGCGCCGACCTCCAGAGCATGAATCCGCTCGTGACCTTGCACCCGCTCGCCCGGCAGGTGCAACGCTACGTGCTGCTCACGACCCTGGCCCGGTACGATTCGGCGCTGGTCCCGCAGCCGTATCTCGCTCGCGGGTGGACCTGGTCGGAGGATCGCCGGTCCCTCATCCTGCATTTGACCACCGGGGTGCCCTGGGGCGACGGGGTGCCGACGTCCGCCCGGGACGTGCGATGGACCCTGGAGGCCGCGCGCGATCCGGCCGTGGGCTATCCACGCGCCGCGGAGCTGGCCGACGTCCAGCGGATCGAGACCCCGGACGATTCGACCGTGGCTCTCCGGTTCGCCTCGCCGGTGGCGCGCTTTCCGGATGTCCTCACCGACCTGGCGATCGCGCCGGCCCACCTGCTCGACTCGGTTCCCCGCGACCGGCTCCGCCAGGCCGCCTGGAACGAGAACCCCGTGGGGAACGGGCCCTTCCGCTTCGTGGCGCACGAGCCCAACCGGCGCTGGGTCTTTGCCGCCAATCCCGATTTCCCGGCCGCTTTGGGTGGACCGCCCCGGCTCGAGCGCTTCATCGTCGTCGTGGTGGACGAGCCGGCCACCAAGCTGGCCGCGCTCACTGCCGGCGAGCTGGACATGGCGGGCATCCAGCCGGCCCATGCGAGGTTCGTGGCGCACGATCCGGACTTGACCGTGCTGACCTACCCGCTGCTCTTCACCTACGTCATCGCGCTCAATACCCGTCGGCCGCCGTTCACCGACCTGTCGGCGCGGCGGCGGGTGGACGCCGCGATCGACCGCCGCGAGATCGTCGAGGGCTATCTCTACGGCTACGGCACGCCGGCGCGCACACCGGTGCCGCCGAACGTCCCCGGCTATGTTCCGGTGGCTTCACGGCCGGACTCGACGCCTCGCGCGGCGCCGCCGCTCCATTTCGAGCTGCTGACGGTCGGCAGCGGCGAGGCGCCGCTCGAGCAGATGGTGCAGTCCAGGCTGCGCGGGGCAGGCATGACGGTCGACATCCGGCAGCTCGAGCTGTCCGCGTTTCTGGGCCGAGTGTACGGGCCGGCCCACGACTTCGACGCGGCGGTGCTCGGCGTCACCGGCGACCCGGGCCTGGCGTACCTGGGCCCGCTCGCGGGCGTCGCGGGCCTCACGGCGCCCCGCGATCCGGCGGCGGCCCAGCGGATGTTCTCCGACTCGCTGCCGGTCGTCGTGCTGTACCACGCCCGAGGCCTGCAGGGGATGAACCGACGAGTACACGGGGTCGTCATGGATCTTCGAGGCGAGCTGCCGACCGTGCACGATTGGTGGATCGCGCGATGACGGTGTTCCGGGCTGCCGCGCCGGTGCGGCTCGATTTCGCCGGCGGATGGACCGACGTGCCGCCGTTCTCCGCCCGCGAGGGCGGCGTCGTGGTCTCCGCGGCCATCGGGCTTTGCGCCCACGCCGAGGTCCGCCCGGGCGGGAGCGGCCTTCGGCTCGTGGCCGAAGATCTGGGGGCGGAGCTCGACCTGCCGGATGACGCCGCGCTCGATCCGACCGGCCCGCTCTCGCTGCTCCAGGCCGGCTTGCGCCTGCTCCCGGTGGGCCCCTGCGCGCTGACCACTCGCTCGGATGCGCCGGCGGGCTCGGGTCTGGGCAGCTCGGGGGCGCTCGACGTGGCGCTGGTGGGCGCGCTGGCCGCGGCGCGGAACCAGGTGTTGGACCCCGGCGAGATCGCGCGGCTCGCCTGTCGGCTCGAAGGGGTGGAGGCCCGGATTCCCGGCGGGCGGCAGGATCAGTTCACCGCGTCGTTCGGCGGTTTCCTTCGTCTGGGTTTCCGCGACCCCGACGCCACCGTCGAGCCGCTCGCGCTGGAGGACGACCTTCTGGCGGAGCTCGAGCGCCGAACGGTGCTGGTGTTTACCGGCGCTTCACGCTTTTCGGGCACGACCATCAGCCGGGTCATGCGGGCGTACGAGCGCGGCGAACCCTCGGTCACCGGGGCGCTGCACGGCCTCCGGGACGTCGCGGAGCGCATGGCCGAGG
>DASSMN010000181.1:0-4472 GCA_035688885.1 Gemmatimonadales bacterium | reverse complement strand
AGCCGGTTGGCCAGCTCGGGCACCGGGTAGCCCAACCCGCGCTTGCCGAACGAGCCGAAGAACGAGAGGTCCTTGCGCACCTGCGCCGAGGTAGTGCTACCCCGCGAGGCCAGGGCACCGGAGCTCACCGTACCGACCCCCTGCCCTTCGAATTCCTCTAAGAAGCGCAAGTACAGGGAGAGTCTTCGCACGGTCGAATCGGCGACCTTACGCATGGACGGCATTTTTGTGAAACATTTCACAAAGCTACCGCCCCGCCCACCCCCCGTCAACGAGCGCGCGCTGCAGGCGGACGAATGTCCCAGGCGACAGCACTTCGGGCCGCACCTCGGGCGAAATGCCCGCGTCATCGAGCGCCGCACGCGCGCGCTCCGCCGGCCAACCCGTCAGCTCGCGAAGCGCGCGAAGCATCTGCTTCCGGCGAAACCCGAACAGGCCCACCGCCAGGCGGCGAAACTGCGCCTGGTGCTCCGGCCGGACCAGCGGCTCGCCCAGCGGCGTCAGCCGAAGCACCGCCGAGTCCACCTGCGGCCGGGGCTGGAACGCTCCCGCGGGCACCGTGAACAGCCGCTCGGCGCGCGCCACCGCCTGGACGCCCACGCTGAGGGCACCGTACTCCGGGTCCGCGGCGGCCGCGGTCACGCGGTCCGCGACCTCCTTCTGCACCAGGAACACGATCCGCTCGGGAGTGGGCGGGTCGAGCGCCTTGTCGATCAGCGGGGAGGTGATGTTGTAGGGAATATTGCCGGCCACCAGGAAGCGCTCGCCGGCAACCGCCTGCCAGTCGAGAGCGAGCGCGTCGCCCTGCACGATCTCGGCGCGCGGGACGCGCGCCCGAAGCGCGGGCACCAGGTCGGCATCCTTCTCGATCGCCACCACGCGTCCCGCGCGCGCGGCCAGGGCGGCCGTGAGGCCGCCCGGGCCCGGTCCGATCTCGAGCACGGTATCCTGGGGGCCGGCGCCAAGCGCGTCGGCGATGCGGCCCAGCAATCTGGGATCGGTGAGAAAATGCTGGCCCAGCCGCCGCTTGGCCCTGGGCGCCATCAGATCCGCAGGATGAGGAGCGTGCGGTCGTCGGCGGGCTCGCCGCCGAACGCCTCCGCGTCCGCCAGTACCGCGCGCACGATCGCCTCGGGCGGGTCACTACGCCGCTCGCAGACGCAGGCGAGGAGCCGCTGCTCGCCGAATGGCTCGCCCTCCGCATTTCGCGCGTCCACCAGTCCATCGGTCCACAGCACCAGGAGGTCATGATCGATCGACCACGGCACCTGTCGCCGGTCGATGCTGCCCGCGGTGGCCAGGCCGAGGGGCGGGGCAGTCGCCTCGAGCCGCTCGGGATCGCCGAAGCGAGGCACGCGGAACGCGTACGGGTGTCCGGCGTTGGCGTACGACAGGCGGCCGGTGAGCGGATCGAGAACGCCGTAGAACACGCTGAAGTACATCTCGGTCGACGCGAGCTCGGGGCCCAGGCTCTCGAGCAGCGCCGAGAGCGTCTCGTCGGGCGTCACCGAAGCGGCCGCGTGGATGCCGGCGGCCGACATGACGAGCGCCATCACCAGCGCCGCCGAGAACCCGTGCGAGGCGACGTCGCCCAGCATCACCCCCACCCGGCCGCGGCCGAGCCGCGCGAAGGTGTAGAAGTCGCCGCCCACCGAGTCGGCCGGGTAGCATCGCGCCGCCACCTGGGCGTCGCCCTGCAGCACGCTGGGCGAGGGCAGCAGCTTGAGCTGGAGATCGTGCGCCAGCGCCAGCTCCTGCCGGAGCCGCTGCTGGGTGAGGTCGCGCTCGACCAGCCGCGCGTTCTCCACCGCCGCGCCGATCTGGTTGGCGACGGCGGTGACGAGCTTCCGATCGGTCAGGGTGAACCGGTCGCCCCCCAGCCGGTCGGTGAGGTTGATGACGCCGACGCATCGGAGCGGCGAGCCCGGCGAGCCGTAGCAGATGGGGACGCTCAGGAACGCCTGCCCACGGTAGCCCCGGACCTCGTTGCACTCGGCCAGCGACGCATCGGGCTGGGCGGGATCGTAGGCCACCACGCGCCGCTCGCGGTAGACCCGCGCCGCCACCGAGCACTCGTCGTCCACCCGGACCGGCGGCAGGCCGTCGAGGCCGAAGCCGCGCGCGGCCACCGTTCGCAGCACGCCCGCGCCCTCGTCGAACACCATGATCGAGGCACGGCGCGCACCGACGACGGTGCTCACTTCGCGGGCGATGGTCTGGGTCGCCTCCTCGAGGCGAACCGTCTGCCCCAGGATCTCGCTGATGGCGTAGAGGAGATCGATCTCCTCGTAGCGGCTGGTCAGCTCCTCGGCGAGGAACGCCCGCTGCCGCTCGGCATCGAGCAGCGCCGCCACCAGCGGCAGCAGCCGCGCGGCGGTGGCGGGCAGCTCGCCCTCGGGGAGCCCGCGGACTTCCAGCCAGAAGCCCTCGACCTCCCCCACCGGCTCGAGATACACCGTGCCCCACGGCGTGGTGGTCAGCCCGCCGGCATGGGGCAGCTCGGGCACCGATCCGGGATCGGAGCCGGCGGCGAGCTTGAGCGCGCGACCGTCCCACCGCCACAGGCGCACCTGGCCGCCGGCCAGGGCGCCCAGGCTGTCCAGCACGTGCTCCAGCCGTCCTACGGACGGCGCAGTGTCATGCAGATGGAGTTTCCTCGCTCGTTGAACTGCACCGCGTCCACGAGCTTCCGGATGAGAAAGAGGCCCCGCCCATTGGCCTCGTCGAGCTGCTCGGGGCGGATCGGCTCGGGTACCGCGCTGGGGTCGAAGCCGGGGCCCTCGTCGGTGACCTCGAGCCGGATGAGGTCGGCCTCGAGCTCGGCGCGCACATGCACCCACTTGGCGCGGTCCTCGCGGTTGCCGCGCACGATGGCGTTGCTGAGCGCCTCGGACAGCACCACCTGCAGCCGGAACCGGGTCCGCGCTGCCGCGTCCTGGCCCGCCAGACAGTGGCGGGTGACCAGCTCCACCGCCTCCTCGATACACTCGATCTCGCTGGGCAGCCGCAGCGTGACCAATGTGCCCACGCCGGCTCCGTCCGAGGCCGTGGAGCGGCGGACGCAGAGTCGGAGGCGCGACGGCATCGGACGGCGGGCTAGAAGCTGGCGAGGGCCTGCTTGGGCGTCTCGGCGATGGCGAACAGCGTGTCCAGCTTGGTGAGCTCGAACAGGGAGCGGAGGTCCTCGTTGAGGCCCGAGAGGCGAAGCTCGCCGCCGGCCTCGCGGATCTTCTTCGAGATGGAGACCAGGGCGCCGAGGCCGGACGAATCGATGTAACCGGTGCGGGAGAAGTCGATCAGCAGCCGGCGGTCGCCGCGGTCGAGGGCGGCCTGGACCAGATCCTTGAGCTCCTGGCGATTGCCCACGATCAGCTGGCCTTCGACCTGAACCACGGTGACCCCACCGGCGTCCTTGGTCTGATGAAAACCCATCGCTTGCTCCGTCTTCGAGATGACGTCAGCGGGCCCGGATGAGCCAGTCACTCACATTGCAGCGCCGCCATCGCGGCCACCTCGACAATATCATCGGCCGTCGCCCCGCGCGACAGGTCGGCCATCGGCCGCGCGAGGCCCTGGAGGATGGGCCCGATGGCCGCCGCCCCGGCCAGCCGCTGCACCAGCTTGTAGCCGATGTTGCCCGCGTCGAGATCGGGAAACACCAGCACGTTGGCCCGGCCGGCCACCGGCGAGCCGGGCGCCTTGCGCGCCGCGATGTCGGGCACCAGCGCGGCGTCGCCCTGAAGCTCGCCGTCGGACACCAGTTGGGGCGCCACCTCGGCGAACCGGGCGGCCGCGTCCCGCACTCGGGCCACCCGCGGGCCCTCCGCGCTCCCCTTGGTGCTGTAGGAGAGGAAGGCGACCCGCGGCGCATCGCCCACCAGGCGCGGGCGGTCGCGCGTGGCAGCGAGCGCGATCTGCACCAGCTGGTCGGGCGTGGGCTCCGGCACCACGGCGCAGTCGGTGAACGTCAGCACCATGTCGTCGGGAAATACCATGTAGAACGCCGAGCTCACCAGCTCGACGCCCGGCGCGGTGCCGATGGCCCAGAGCGCGGCCCGGATCACGTCGCGGGACGGGCACACCGCGCCGGCCACGGCGGCGTCGGCCTCGCCCAGCGCGACCAGCGCGGCGCCGAAGTTGACCGGCACCGCGGCGACGTCCAGCGCGTGAACGCCATCCACGATCCGGTCGGGCCGCCGGTCGCGGAGAAACTGCGCGATGCGGGAGAGCCGGGCATCCTCCGCCGGGACGATGCCGCCGCCGCCGATGACGATGGGCTCGGCGATGCCGTCGCGCCGGAGCCGCTCGGCCGCCGCGCGTACCCGCGGGTCGTCGCCCTCGCACAGCGCGATGCGCTTGCGTCGCGCCGCCGCGCGCTCCAGCAATCCGGTGCGGAAGCTCATGCGCGATACCGCCCGGCCAGCGCCTCGGCCACCATCGGGTGCACCAGCCCGCTCACGTCGCCGCCGAAC
>DASSMN010000236.1:0-3111 GCA_035688885.1 Gemmatimonadales bacterium | reverse complement strand
GGCGCTACCCGCCGGCCTCATCCGCCAGCATGACCGCCGCCATGCCGCCCCGCTGCGCCACATTCACCACCTGTCGCTGCGACGCGCGTGCCAGGACCGCGAGCCCCGTCGGCCCCGACGCGTATCCCATCACGTGGTAGTACATCTCCGGCTGGAGCGACCCGTCCTCCGAGAGCGTCGGGACCTCGAGCACCGGGATGTGGGCCAGCGACTGGACCACCCACAGCTCGGGGTCCGCCAGGGCGGCGTCCAGGGCATCGTTCCACTCGCCGGCGGAGAGCGTCTGGCCGATCACCACCCCGTCGCCGCCGTATCCCCGCGAGGGTTTGAGCACCAGCGTCTCGCGGGCATCCCGCACGAACGGCAGCAGGTCGCCACTCTCGCCGTCCGGCAGCGTGGTATGACGTTCGGCGAGCACGCGGGTCCACAGCACGTGCCGGTGAAAGCATCGCCGCGAGGCCTCGTCGAAGTGGCGCCCGGCGATCTCGGGATCGGTCAGGATCTCCCAGCACGCCTTGTGGTCGAGCTCGGCGCCGATCCCGCTCACTACCCGGTTCTCCCGGAACAGCGTGCGCATCGGCGTCACGTCCATGCCCTCGCGCTCGAGCTCGATCAGATCGAGCACGCTGTAGTCGCGGTACGCCAGATCGACGCGGACCTCCTCGAAATACACCTCGCCGTCCCGGCTGCGGAGCTCGCTCGGATCGGCGTGCAGCGTGGTCATGCCGTGCCGGTCGCGCAGGTACTCCACCAGGCGCCGCTGCTCGTCGATCCCCTCCATCTCGTACTTGGGCTCGCCGAAGCACACGGTGCCGCCCGGGCGGCCGACGGCCTCGAGCTGCGCGGCGAGCTCCTCGTGCAGCAGCGCCCGCGCATCGGTGAGCCGCTCGAGCCGAAGGCCGGGATCCTGGGCCGCGAGCAGTGGTGCGATGGTCTCGGCGACGATCTCCTCGACCGACGGAATCAGGTGCAGCCCGCCGATGCCGGTGAGGTTGGGCTCGACGAACTTGAAGGTGTCCTTCCACACGGGGCTGGTGTAATCCACCAGCGCGTCGAGCCGGCCGAACACCGGGTTACGGGTGTGCTCGCCGGGGCGCCAGCAGTCCCGCAGCCACTGCTCCTCCTCGGGCTCGAGCCTGAGGATGCCCCGGACGGCCGGGTCGGCCAGGTAGAGCTCGGGCAGGCGGACCAGGGCGTCGTGGATGGTGCGCACCACGCGATGCACGTACTCGAGCTCGTCGCGCAGGATGGTGATGGGGCAGGGGAACACGCGGATCGTCTGCACGACCCCATCGCTGAAATAGTCGAGATGCCGAGCCGTGCCGCCTTCGCGCATCCGCCGAAAGGCGTCGGCCAGCGCCGCCGGCGGCGTGCGGTACAGCGCCTGTCGCACCCGGGCGGCCAGACGCGCGCCGCGCAGCCCGTTCAGCTCGGCTGGCGCGGGCTGGATGGGCGGTGCGGCGAGGGTCTCGGGTTCGGCGCTCATGGACGCTCCTCCGGCGGTGGATCGAGACGATCGACGGCTGAGTCGCGGTGGGCGAGCGGCCAGCCGTGCTCCGCGGCGGCGCGGGCCGGCGGACGGTCCCGATCCCAAAGCTGCGCCGCGCCGGCCCGTCCGTCGAGGCCCGGCGCGCTCAGGGATGGCCGCCGACGAGGTGCGTCACAGCGTAGAGAATCAGCCCTACCATGCCTCCCACCAGCGTGCCGTTGATCCGGATGAACTGGAGGTCCCGCCCGACCTGGAGCTCGATCCGGCGCGACGTCTCGTCCGGGTCCCACGCGCTCACCGTGTGCGCGATGAGCTGCCCCACCTCGTGGCGGTGCTGCTCGACGGTCCGGAGCACGGCACCGATGACCCAGTCGTCCAGCTTGGTCAGGAGCGCCTCGTCCTCCAGCACCGCCTGCGCCAGCGCGGTGAGCCCCCGCTCGAGCCCGCCTGGCGTGCCCTGCTCGGCCGCGTCCATCTGGCGATCGAGCACCTTCTTGACCTCCCGCCACAGCGATTCCGAGAGCTGCTCGCTGGTGGGATGATCGAGCACCTGCTGCTTGATCTGTTCGGCCCGGGCGATCGCCTCCGGCGACTCGCGCAGCTGCTCGATCCAGCCGTCCAGCATCCCGTCGAGCTGCTGGCGCAGCGGATGGTTGGAGTCGGCGCTCACCTCGAACAGGGTTCGCTCGATGCCGTCCACCACCCGCTCGTGCACCCGATCGTCCACGAAGCCGGGCACCCACCAGGGGCTCTCCTCGCGAATCTTCTGGCGGATGAGCTCCTGGTTTTCCGCCACGACCCGCGTGAGCCCGCGGATCAGCCGGTCGAGCAGCTGCTGATGCCGATCGTTCACGGTGAGCAGGGCCAGGCCGTCGGCCAGGACCGGGGCGATGGGCCGCCGCTTGAGGGGCTCGATGACGCTTCGCTCGAGCAGGGCGTGCACGTCGTCGTCGCGCACCACCGCGGTGGCGCTCCGGAGCGCGCCCGCCGCCTGTCGCACCACTACGCGGGCGTGCTCGGGCTCGCGCAGCCACTCCGCCGCATGGCGGCTCAGGGCGGCCGCCCGGAGCTTGGCGCCCAGCACCTCGGGTGAGAGGAAGTTGTTCTGGACGAAGTTGCCCAGGCTGCGCCCGATCCGGTCCTTGCGCTGCGGGATGATGGCGGTGTGGGGGATCGGGATGTTGAGCGGATGGCGGAACAGCGCGGTGATGGCGAACCAGTCAGCCACGCCGCCCACCAGACCCGCCTCGGCGGTGGCCCGCACGTAGCCCAGCCAGGCGTGGGCCGGCTCCAGGCTCCAGGCGACGACGAACGCCACGCCCATCAGCACCAGCAGGCCCGTGGCGCGGCGCTTCATACGGGTGAGCTGTGCCTGCTTGGCCTCGGCGTCGGCGACCTGCGGGATCGGGCTCATCGTCCTCGTCGGTGGTGCCGGCGGCGGCGCCGGGGCGCCTGAAAGCTATACCCGTCCGCCCGAGAGCCGAGACCGGCGATCGCGCGTTGCGCTCGGCGTACATGGAGGCGCCGGCGTGCCGGCCGACTTGTCTCTCGAGTCGCGCGGCCGCGGCGCTCCGGGGTCCCCACGCATCCTATAGGGTGAGCCGCCCGAGCCGGCATGAGCG
>DASSMN010000442.1:0-2594 GCA_035688885.1 Gemmatimonadales bacterium | reverse complement strand
AGTGAGACCAGCAGCGTGTCGGTGCCCGCGGTCGGGAATTCCGCCTTCACGTGGAACAGGTGGGCGGCCGCGGATGCGACCGAAACTTCGTACCGCACGGCCTGCGCGGCGGCCATCGGGGCGGAAAGCGTGAGCAGCGTGATGGCGGCAGCGGGCAGGCGACGCAAGCGCATGGAGTCCCTCGTGTTGGAAAGGCGTGGCGAGCTTCGGCTGCGAATGATACCCAACTGGGCGCGCGGTGGAGCCGTCCGGGTCCCGAAAGCAATGCGGCCCCGACCAGTGCCGGTCGAGGCCGCGTCAACATCCGGAGCGAACGAGAGTTACGGCGAGACGTTCGCGCTGTGGTCTGCGACCATCGCGCGCAACTCCTTGCTGGGCTTGAACACCGGCACCGGACGCGCGGCGACCTCGACCGGATCGCCCGTACGGGGGTTGCGCGCCATGCGCGTCTTGCGTTGGCGGATCTTGAAGGTGCCAAACCCGCGTATCTCGATGTTGTGCTGCTCGGCTAGCGCGGCTTTCACGGCGTCCAGGAAGGAATCGACGACCCGCGCGCAGTCCTTCTTGGAAATCAGAGGACCGGCCGTGCGCGCGATTTGTGCTGTGACCTTCTCGACCAGATCGGCCTTCGTCATCCGTACCCCCCGAAGGGCGCAGGGAATACCACTAACCGGGCGCCCAACATAGGAGCTTACCTATTGACTGTCAAGCGCTTGGAGGAACTCCTTGAAGTGCTCCTGGGCGTCATGGGGGCCCGGAGAGGCCTCCGGATGGTACTGCACGGCGAAGATGGGGTACTCCCGGTGCCTGACTCCTTCTACGGTGCCATCATTGAGGTTAAGGTGCGTCACTTCGAGTGATTTCGCACCCGGAACACCCCCGGTATCGCCGCGCACCGCGAACCCGTGGTTCTGGGAAGTGATAAGCACTTGGCCCGTCTTGAGATCGCGAACTGGATGGTTGCCTCCGCGATGACCGTACGGGAGCTTCACCGTCTCACCCCCCAGGGCGAGCCCGAGTAGCTGGTGACCGAGGCAGATCCCGAAAATGGGAATCGAACCGTCGGCCAGCTCCCGGATGGTCTGGACCGCGTACCCGACGGCCGCCGGATCGCCCGGGCCGTTGGACAGAAACACGCCCGAGGGCGCGAGCTCGCGCACCCGCGCGCTGGGTGTGCTCGCGGGGACCACCGTCACCCGGCACCCGTTGCGGGCGAACAGCCGCAGGATGTTGCGCTTCATCCCGTAGTCGAAGGCCACGACGTGGTGCTTGGCGTCGGCCGGACCCGACTCGTACTCGCCCGGGACGGTCGCGGCGCTGGCCAGGTCCAGTCCGTCCATCCGGGGCGAGGCCATGAGCCCGGCGCGCACGGCGTCGGTCGGCGTATCGCCCGTGGCCAGCACGCCGCGCATCGCTCCCTTCGAGCGGATGTGGCGGGTGAGCTGACGCGTGTCCACGTCGGCGATGATCGGGATGCGCGCGGCCGAGAGCCAGTCGAGCAGGCTGCCGGTGGAGCGCCAGTTGGACGGGTGTCCCGACAGCTCGCGCACCACGACCCCCGAGACTCTGGGCCGGTCGGACTCCACGTCCTCGGGGTTGATGCCGTAGTTGCCGATCATCGGAGCGGTCATCACCACCAGCTGCCCGAGGTAGGAGGGATCGGTGAAGACCTCCTGGTAGCCGCTCAGATTGGTGGTGAAGACGACCTCGGCGCAGGCGGGCTCGAACGGGAGCGGCGCGGTTCCGGCGAACCAGGCGCCATCCTCGAGGAGCACGTAGGCCGGGAGACGGTCAGCGATTGGGCGGTGTCGGCTGCTGAGGGGTGGTCGCCGGCGGCGTCGCGGGCGTGGACTGGATCGGCAACGGAGCCTGCTGCACCGGCGCGGGCGCCGGTCCGCCTTCGAGGATCGACCGCGGCGCGCTCGAGCGCGACGACATCACGGCCAGCACCAGGGCGAGGAACAGGAAGATGCCCGAGCACCACCAGGTGACGGTGTGCAGCAACGTCGTGGCCTGGCGGCCGCCCATGACCATTTCGGTCCCGGAGCCGCCCCCCAGGGACGCGAGCCCACCGCCCTGCCCCGCCTGCAGCAGGATTGCGGTAGCCATGACCACGGCGTCGAGCAACAACAGGATCAGCAGAACGGTGTACATGCCGCGCGGAGTATAGCTAGGACGCGGCGACCGACACAAGTTGCGTCCAGCCCGCGGGATCGAGCGACGCCCCGCCGACCAGCACCCCATCCAGCTCCGGCTCCGCCAGCAGCTCGGCGATGTTCTTGAGGTTCACGCTCCCGCCGTACAGAATCCGCGCGACCTTCGCCCCGCGCTGGGTGAGCCAGCGCCGGATCTCCCGGTGCACGGCAGCGGCGTCCTGCGGCGTGGCGTTGCGACCGGTGCCGATCGCCCAGACCGGCTCGTAGGCGATGACGATCCGGTCGAGCCGGGCCGGATCCTTTTCTTCGAGCGCTGCCGCGAGCTGGCGGTGCACGACCTCCAGGGTCGCGCCGCTCTCCCGCTCGGCCAGCTTCTCGCCCACGCACAGGACCGGGACCAGCCCGCCCTCCTGCACCGCGCGCACCTTGCGGGCGGTA